>CAZSHP010000006.1:0-51806 GCA_964606545.1 uncultured Sulfurovum sp.
TCTCATACTGATACTTCATCTCTCTATAGTTTGCGACATCCACTAATAGTAACAGTGTTTTAGTTCTCTCGATATGTTTTAGAAACTCTAACCCCAAACCTCTACCATCAGACGCACCCTCTATGATACCAGGAATATCAGCCATCATAAACGAATCATACTCACCTACATTAACTACTCCAAGATTTGGAATAAGTGTTGTAAACTCATACTCTGCTACCTTTGGTTTGGCATTAGAGATTGCTGAAATAAGTGTAGATTTGCCAACGCTTGGATAACCCACAAGTCCTACATCAGCTATAAGTTTCATCTCCAATCTTATCTCTTTAGTAATCCCTGGAAGTCCAGATTGAGCATAAGTTGGTCTTTGGTTGGTGGAGCTTTTAAAGTGGAGATTTCCAAGTCCACCCTTTCCACCCTCCAAAAAGAGTACATTATCACCCTCATTTATCAAGTCAAAAAGCACCTCTTCGGTCTCTACATCTATTATCTGTGTTCCTGGTGGAACTACTATCTCTACAGATTTACCTTTTCGTCCATACTTCTTTCGACCCTCACCTGGGCGACCATTTTCTGCTTTTATATGATTTCGACCTCTAAGAGCCGAGAGAGTATCTGTGTTGTTATCTACAGTAAAGTAGACTGAACCACCCTTACCACCATCGCCACCATCGGGACCACCCTTGATAACAAACTTCTCTGTCCAAAACGAGACACAACCTGCCCCACCTTTTCCTGAGCTTACCATTAAATTTACGCTATCTACGAACATCTGTTTCCTTAAGTTGTAATTGGTGGAATTATATCCAATTTATGTTATTTTATATGAGTTTTTTAAAATATTGAAGTTTGATTTTTGTTGTTTTTCCTCTGCATTCCACCTCAAAGAGGGTGGAACGAGTGGTTATTTGAGTAGAGAGTTATGCAGGGATTACAGAGACTCTTTTTTTGCTTCTGCTAACATTAGAGAACTGAACTACACCCTCGATAAGTGCATAGATTGTGTGGTCTTTACCCATACCAACACCTGTTCCTGCGTGTACTTTTGTACCTCTTTGTCTGATGATAATATTACCAGGGATTACTGCTTCTCCACCATATTTTTTTACACCTAGTCTTCGACCAGCTGAATCACGGTTGTTTTGGGTTGACCCTTGACCTTTTTTGTGTGCCATATTGTCTCCTTATGCTATACTTGTTATTCTAACTCTAGTAAAGTCTCTTCTGAAACCTCTTTTTAGCTTAGAGTCTTTTCTTCTTCTCTTTTTATAGATGATAACTTTTTTGTCACGACCTTCATTAATCACCTCACCTTTAACTACAGCACCCTCTACAAAAGGCGAACCTACAGTTAACTCACCATTATCTACTGCTAGAACCTCTTTGAACTCTACAGCAGTTTTTGGCTCAAGACTCATTTTGTCAAAACAGACAATATCACCCTCTTGAACTTTAAATTGTTGACCACTTGCTTTTATGATTGCGTACATTGCAAACCCTTCTATTGATTGTAATAACACCAATAAAGTTATTGGCGTTTAAAAAAGTTTGAGATTATACCCAAAAGAGTTTTAATTCTTTTTGAAAGGGATAAAATTTAAGAAGTTAACTCTTTTTATAGGCTAAAAATAGAGAAAAAATAACACCTATAGGAAGAGAGAAAATAAATAGACTCTTGAATTCAGTAAATAAAAAATATGGCCATCCAATAGATACCAAAGAGAATGTATCTGTAATCTTCTCTATAGGTAAAAATCCTAATGCACTAAATAGTATTGTTAAGATAACCACTGATACATATAGAGATGAGAAAAAAGTGAATAGAAAATCTCTAATTTTATTCTTTTTCTCACTCTCCTCTATCTCTTTTAGATTTTTTTTATACAAGACAACAGCGTGATTTTCAAACTTCTTTCTCTGCTCTACTTTTCTTTTGAGTTCTAACCTCTTCTCTTCAAAATTAATAAGTGGATTTACATCTAAATAGAGAATTGTTATATTATTATCATTCTCAGACTCTCTTATTTTCCATATAGGGTATATATCATTTTCACAAATAAGCTCATATAATCTCTGTAGAGTATCATCTGTAATGATATTATCTGTAATAAACTCAAAGTTAGTCTCATTTAAAAATGTCGCAACCTTCTGTTTAATAGGAAGATATTTTATTAAAGCTTTGATGCTACCATCATCTCTCCTTGAAAAAGTATCATTCTCAAGCTCTAATACATCTATTTTAAGAGACTCTCCATTATTAGCTGACTCCAACAGGTTAAAATTGAATTCATTAATTTCTTTTTGAATTTTATCTGTAAAATTAATTTTAGATATAGTTTTTCTATTATTTATCATCTCTTCTAAAGATAATTCACTTTTTTTGACTTCAGCAGCTTTTTCCTGCTGTTTTAGCTTTAATATATTTTGTGCTTTTAATCTTAAGTCTCCCACAATACACCTCCAAACAGTCTATTAATATAGTAAAATTATACAGAATATTCTATAATAAGAGCAAAAAAATATACAAAATAAATCACATTTTTGAGAAAAACAAGAAAAAATCAAATATTCTTAATATTTTTAAACATTAAAAATCTTTTTTATTAAAATAAAATTTAACTATGTTTTGTTTAAGCTTCATGCAACTTTAACAAATAAAAGATAAGTCATTTAACATTTGCAAATTTTTAAAAAAGATTTTAAAGAAAATCAATATCTTCTAAGGTATAATTTCAGAATTTATTTCAGAAGGATGTATAATGAGTTGGACACCAAAGAGTTGGAGAGAGTTTCCAATTAAGCAACAACCAACCTATCAAGACCACAAACTACTAAAAGATGTGGAAGAGAAATTGAGTTCATACCCTCCTCTTATATTTGCAGGAGAGGCGAGAACTCTAAAAGAGAAACTAGCCAAAGCTGGAAAAGGTGAGGCGTTTCTTCTTCAAGGTGGAGATTGTGCAGAGAGTTTCAATGATTTTTCCTCATCCACTATCAAGAATCTTTTTAAACTCATGCTTCAGATGAATATGGTATTAATGTACTCTACAGGTAAACCTATTGTCAAAGTTGGAAGAATTGCAGGACAGTTTGCAAAACCTCGTTCATCCGATTTTGAAGAGAAAGATGGAATCAAGCTACCATCATATCGTGGCGATATTATTAATGATATAAAATTTACAAAAGAGTCCAGAGAGCCTAATCCTCATAATATGATACAAGCATATAACCAAGGAGCTGCCACTATGAACCTAGTTAGAGCATTTGCTAGAGGTGGATTGGCAGACCTAAACAAGATTCACCAATGGAATTTGGACTTTATCAAAGACAAAGAACTAGGACAAAAATATGAAGAGCTAAGTAATAAAATAGACCAATCTATGAAATTTATGTCTGCTTGTGGATTGACAAGTGAAAATACATCTCAACTCCACCAAACTACATTATATACATCTCATGAAGCACTTCTACTAAACTATGAAGAGGCACTAACAAGACAAGATGAGACAGGTAGATGGTACGATTGCTCTGCTCATATGCTATGGATTGGTGATAGAACTAGAGACCTAAATGAGGCTCATATCGAATACTTTAGAGGAATAGATAACCCAATAGGGTGCAAAGTTGGTCCAAGCATGGATGAGGATGAGCTTATTGCTCTTATTGATGCACTAAACCCCAACAATGAAGAGGGCAGACTAAATCTAATTGTTCGAATGGGAGCCAATACTATAAATGAAAAATTCCCTCCTCTACTAAAAAGAGTTAGAGATGAGGGAAAAAATGTAGTTTGGTCTTGTGACCCAATGCACGCAAATGTAGAGAAGACATCAAATGGATTTAAAACAAGAAACTTTGATAATATCCTAAGAGAAGTAGAGCAGTTCTTCAAAATTCACAAAGATATGGGAACTATTCCTGCAGGTATTCACCTTGAGATGACAGGAAATAATGTAACTGAGTGTACAGGTAGTCAATCATGCCCAATTTCAGAAAATGATTTAGGAAGCAGATACCATACACAGTGTGACCCAAGACTAAATGCAAACCAAGCTTTGGAACTTGCATTTATGTTAGGTGAGATAATCAATAGTTAAAATATAAAAATTACAAAGGAGAACTCATGTTAGAAAAACATGGAACTATGCTACTTGCAAGAGAAGATATAAAGGTCTTTGACTGCACCATTAGAGATGGTGGACTAGTAAACAACTACCATTTTACAGATGAGTTTATAAAAGGGGTATATGATACCTGTGTCGCTGCAGGTGTTGATTATATGGAGATAGGTAAAAACAACTCTCCTACACTAATGAGTGACAAGGAGTTTGGTACTTGGAACTTCTCTAAAGAGGAGGATATACGAAGAGTCGTGGGAAACAATGATACCAATATGAAGATAGCTGTAATGTCTGATATAGGTAGAACTGTAAAAGAGGAGCTTATACCCAAAGAGGAGTCTGTTGTTGATATGGTTAGAATAGCTACTTATATTCATCAGATACCTGAAGCAATAGAGCTTATAGAGGATGCTCATGCCAAAGGGTATGAGACGACTGTAAATGTAATGGCAATTGCAAAATCTTTTAACGATGAGTTAGACGAAGTACTAGATATTCTAGGAAAAACAAGCGTAGATGTTATCTATATTGCTGATACATTTGGCTCATTTTATCCTGAGCAGATTAGAAAATTAACTGAGAAGTATCTTGAGGTAGCCAAAAAAGGTGGCAAAGAGGTAGGGATTCATGCTCATAACAATATACAGTTAGCCTATGCAAATACTATAGAGTCGATGATATATGGTACAAGCTTCTTAGACTGTACTATATCTGGATTAGGAAGAGGAGCTGGAAACTGTCCAATGGAGCTTCTAGTTGGCTTTTTGAAAAATCCAAAATATAAACAGCTTCCTGTACTCAAATTTATAGAGAAGTTTATTGTTCCTTTGGAAAAAGAGTTAGATTGGGGATATAGTATCCCCTATATGATAACAGGTCAACTTGTGGAACATCCTCGCTCTGCGATAAAAGCTAGAAAAGAGGGTGATACCAAATATGTAGATTTTTACAATAGGCTAATAGATGAACAGTAGAGAATATTTCTCTACTTTTTACTCAAAACATCTACTACTTTAGTAACCACCAAATCAGAAGTTACATTTAGAGATGTTCTAGCCATATCCAAAATTCTATCTACAGCTACAATAATAGCTAGATACTCCACAGGCAATCCTACTTGATTGAGAATTACAACCATCATAACTAGGGATGCACTAGGTAGAGCTGCAACACCAACAGATAGAGCCACAACCGTAAGACCCAAAACCATTTGGTCGCCAAAAGTCATATCAACTCCTGCTAAATTAGCAATATATAATACTGCTATAGTTAAATATGCTGCTGTTCCGTCCATAGATACAGTAGCCCCCAAAGGCAAAACAAATCCTGCACTATCTCTGCTCACTCCACCTTGCTCTTGAACTACCTTTAGGCTTACAGGTAAAGTTGCCGCACTTGATGCTGTTGAAAATGCCATAATGATTGCCTCTTTGACCTGATTTAAATAAGTATAAGGGTTTATCTTTGCAAAAAATGCTAAAATCATTGGTAGAGTAACTACTGCATGGATTATAATAACAGCTAAAACTACTAGCACATATTCCCAAAGCCCTAATATAACATCTATCCCCTGCTTTGCAATAATATAGGAAATAAGAGAAAATACACCTATAGGAGTTAAATTTATAACCCACTTAGCAATATGAAACATTGCATTATTAATAGCAGTAAATAGGTCAAAAAGAACATCTTGATGCTTCTGTTCCATTTTGAATGAAGCCAAAGCCAGAAATACTGCAAATACAATTACCTGCATCATATATCCACTAGCCAAAGAGTTAAATACATTAGATGGAATAAAACTCATAATCATATCATGAAAAGAGAATGGTTTAATCTCTGTAGCTTTAGCATACTCCAACCCTGCTGAGCTTACAGGTTCTCCTATTGGAAAAATATTCATAACTAATATTGCCAAAAATACTGCCAAAGCAGTAGTCAAAAGATAAAGACCAATAGTTTTTAACCCGATACTCTTAAGCTTTTCAACAGAACCTAACCCTGTCAATGCTGTATATATAGAAGCAAATACTAATGGCACAACCAACATTTTTAATAACGCTACAAACATATCTCCTATAAGCTTCTGTTCCAATGCCAAAGATGGTGCAAGGATACCAAAAGCTATTCCTAGTATAATTCCAACCACAACTTGGACATTTAATGACTTCAGATAATTCATTTATCTCCTTTTTTATTATTCTCATATTTTAGCTAAATTTTATTATTTTTTATTTTAAAATAATTCTGTTAACATAGTTAATATTCTTTATTAATAAATTAAACTTTAAAACTACTTAAAAAAGTAACTTTCTTTTAAGTTTCATTGAAATTTTATTAATTTTATAACTATTTTCAGACTTTTAATGTCATAATAGATGTATAGAAACCTATTAAAGGAGTAGAAATTATGAAAGGTTTAACAGATAGAGTAATTTTAATTTTAATAACTATGACTTTTATACTCAATGGTTGTGTCGAAATTAAAGTAGTAGATGACAATAAAAGTGACTCAAAAGTAAGTAATATTACAATTAATGAGAAAGAAAACAGTGTTCCTGTCTATGGAGCATATGCAGAAGATATTGACCAACTTCTCGCAGTTGCTCCAATAGGTAGCGAAGTAACATTGGATGAAGCAGAAAATGGAGATATATATCTCAAAATCGAAAAAGTATTTACTGCAAGACAAAACCAAGATGTAGCACCAACAAAAACACCAACAACAGAAGAGATAGTTTTAGAAGAAGAGCCACATCCAGTAGAGATAGATAGTTCACTCTATGGAGAGACTATTACTATCTAATTTATAATATCGGTGGGCATAAATGCACCACCCTACAAAATTTACGCATGATAATTAGGAGATTCTTTTGTAATTGTCACATCATGTACATGGGACTCCTTGAGTCCTGCTGAGGTTATCTCAACAAACTCAGCTTTTTCCCAAAATATCTTAATAGATTCTGAACCACAATATCCCATAGAACTTCTAAGCCCCCCTAACATCTGATGAATTACATGTGAAATCTTGCCACGATAAGGCACACGCCCCTCAATCCCCTCTGGAACCAACTTTTCAGTAGCTGTTCCCTCTTGGAAATATCTATCAGTGCTACCTTTGCTCATAGCACCTATACTTCCCATACCTCTGTACTCTTTGAACTGTCGTCCATTAAACAAAATAGTCTCACCAGGAGTCTCATGTGTTCCTGCTAGAGCAGAACCTAACATTACAGAACTAGCTCCTACAGCTAAGGCTTTTGCAATATCTCCAGAGTATTTGATGCCACCATCAGCAATAACAGGAACACCTAGAGGATTAGCCACCTGTGCAACCTCATCAATAGCTGAGAGTTGAGGAACACCCACACCTGCTACAATTCTAGTAGTGCATATTGAACCCGGTCCTATTCCAACTTTTAGAGCATCAGCCCCTGCCTCTATCAAATCAATAGCCGCCTTATCAGAGGCGATATTTCCTGCTATTACATCTATATCGAGATTTGCTTTTATCTCCTTTAGCGTATCAATAATCCCTTGTGAGTGACCATGCGCAGAGTCAAGCACCAAAACATCTACACCTGCTTCGACCAAAGCTCTAGCTCTATCAAGCTGACCTACTCCAATAGCTGCACCAACTCTAAGCCGTCCATGCTCATCTTTATTAGCATTTGGAAACTGCTCTCTCTTCTCTATATCTTTGATGGTGATTAGACCTTGGAGAGTATTATCCTCATCTGTAATGGGTAGCTTTTCTATCTTGTGCTGTTGTAGTATCTTTGATGCCTCATCAAGTGTAGTTCCTGCTCTAGCTGTAACAAGTGGAGCTTTGGTCATTACATCCTCTATCTTTGCAGACATATCAGTAATAAAACGCATATCACGATTGGTTATAATCCCAAGAAGTCTCATATTCTCATCAACAACAGGGACACCAGAGATTTTATACTCTCCCATCAGAGCATCTGCCTCACCTACTGTTCTATCAGGGGAGATAAATATAGGGTCAATAATAATTCCACTCTCCGATTTTTTGACTTTTGTAATCTGTTTTGCTTGTGTCTCTATATCCATATTTTTATGAATAATTCCAATCCCACCAAGATGAGCCATAGCAATTGCAGCTTTATACTCCGTTACTGTATCCATCGCTGCAGAGACTAAAGGAGTATTGAGTGTCACTCGTTTGGTAAGATTACTTTTGAGAGAAACCTCTTTTGGTAATACTTTTGAGTGTTGTGGAACCAAAAGTAAATCTGAAAATGTAAACGCTTTTTTCTTAATATTCATACTAACCTCTTTATCTAGTATAGTTAACTGTCTGCTCAAGACTAAAAGCCCCATCAAACACTGCTTGTTCATTAAATGCTTTTCCAATCAATTGAAGTCCAATGGGCATTCCATCATCATCTTTGGCAACTGGTAAAGAGATAGCAGGAAGTCCTGCTAAATTAATGGCTATAGTATACATATCGCTCTTATACATCTCTAGTGGGTCATGAAATGAGCCAATCTTGGGAGCTACTGTTGGAGCTACAGGAGACAAAATCAAATCTGCCTCTTCAAAAATCAGATTGAACTCATCGCGAATTAGATGTCTAACCTTTTGTGCTTTGAGGTAATAGGCATCATAATACCCAGAAGAGAGTACAAAATTTCCAAGTAAAATTCGTCTCTTGACCTCATCACCAAACAAATCACGAGTATTAGTAAAAGTTTGAGCTAGATTTCCACCCTCTTGACGATTACCATATCTTATACCATCATATCTAGCCAAGTTTGTTGTCGCCTCTGCTGTTGCAACTATATAATAAGTAGCAATATCATATTTAGTATTTGCCATATTTTTATGAATAATAGTATGTCCAGCATCTTGGAGAGCCTCTACTGTATCTGCATAAGCTTTTTGAATATCTTCACTAGCCTCAGATATATAGTTATCAATTACAGCAATAGTCATTTTTCTATTAGCATTTAAATTTTTAGCTACGCTCTCTATAGGCAAGTTGGAACTAGTTGAGTCTTTTTCATCATAGGATACAATAGCATCATAGAGAATCGCTGCATCCTCGACACTCTGAGTAATTGGACCAATTTGATCAAGAGATGAAGCATAAGAGGCAAGTCCAAAACGGCTAACTCTCCCATAAGTAGGCTTCATCCCCACACATCCACAGTAGGCTGCAGGTTGACGAATAGAGCCACCTGTATCTGACCCAAGAGCAGCAATAGCAATCCCACCAGCCACAGCTGCAGCTGAGCCACCAGAACTACCCCCTGGAACCCTATCCTCCCCATATGGATTTTTGGTCACTCCATAAAACGAACTCTCAGTAGTTGACCCCATAGCAAACTCATCCATATTTGCCCTACCAAATGCAGAGAATCCCTTTGATTTTAGATTTTCGATGACTGTTGCATTATATGGGGCAACATACCCTTGAAGAATATTAGAGCCACTTGTAACTGCCCAATCTTTGACTTGAATATTGTCTTTGATAAGAATAGGAATACCCTCTCCCGTTGACTCAAAACTAATGTACGCATTCAAGCCACTATCCTTGGCTTTTCCTTCCATCTCTACTTTGAGGGCATCTAGCTCTTCTTGACTCTTTGTTAATGCTTCTTTTAATGTAATCACTATCTTTTCCTAGATATAAAAATTGCGTGATTATAGCAAAAAGTTAATTTCGCTTCACTTACCTTATAATTTGACCTTAATCAAATTATAATTCCCTAAAATCCACTACTATACACTATTGAGTATTGTCTTTTAACAATCTCAAAAAATTGAAGGAGAACAGATGACTAAAGCACTTAGCAAACTCTCTTCACTTCTTTTAGGTACTACACTTGCAGTGTCTGTGGCAACAGCAGGTAGTGGTGAACTTCAAAAGATTATGAAGAAGAGAGGCTTAACAGAAAACGATGTAATTCGTGCGGCAAAGACTTATCTACCGACAGGTGCTAGGGATGAGTTTGTAATATTTAGTTCAGGTGGACAGAGTGGACAGATAATGGTCTACGGTGTACCATCTATGAAAATTTTGAAATATGTTGCAGTATTTACACCTGAGCCTTGGCAAGGGTATGGGTTTGACGAGGATAGTAAAAAAGTCCTACGACAAGGTAATATTAGAGGTAGAGAGATTAATTGGGGAGATACACACCACCCAGGACTCTCTGAAAAAGATGGTAAATATGATGGTAAATGGTTAGTAATCAATGATAAAGCTAACCCAAGAATAGCTGTTATTGATTTAGAAGACTTTGAGACTAAACAGATTGTAGTTAACCCTGTTTTTAAATCAGACCATGGTGGAGCGTTTTTTACACCAAACTCTAAACATATCTTAGAAGCGTGTCAATATGCAGCACCTTATGATAATAACTATCACCCTATTGAAGAGTACAAAGAGACTTATCGTGGTGGTGTAACAGTATGGGATTTTGACCCAAAAGAGGGTAGAATTCACCCTGAAAAATCATTTACGCTAGAGTTACCACCATATATGCAAGATTTATCAGACTCTGGTAAAGGTGCAAGTGATGGTTGGGGATTTACAAACTCATTTAACTCAGAGATGTATACAGGTGGTATTGAAGTAGGTATGCCTCCATTTGAAGCTGGTTGTAGTAGAAATGATACAGACTTCTTACATGTATATAACTGGAAAAAATTAGCAGAAGTTGCAAAAGATGACAAGAATGTCAAAATTGTTAATGGTATGAGAATTGTACCAATGGATGTAGCTGTTAAAAATGATTGTCTATTCCTGATTCCAGAACCAAAATCTCCACACGGTGTAGATGTGAGTCCTGATGGTGAATATATCGTAGTTTGTGGTAAACTTGATACTCATGCTTCTGTCTATAAATGGAGTAAAATCAAAAAACTTATTGCTGATAAAAAATATGTAGGAAAAGACCCTTATGGTATTCCAATTTTGGATATGAAAGAGTCACTTCATGGTCAAGTTGAGTTGGGTCTTGGACCTTTACATAACCAATATGGAAAAGAGTGGAAAAATGGTGTTATCTATACTTCCCTTTATGTTGATAGCCAAATTGTAAAATGGGATTACAAAAACCTTAAAGTTCTTGATAAAGTCAATGTTCACTATAATGTTGGACACCTTTGTGGAATGGAAGGTAAATCTGCTGACCCTCAAGGTAAGTATATTATCTCTCTAAATAAATTGGCAATTGATAGATTCCAAAATGTTGGACCTCTTCACCCACAAAATCACCAATTAATTGATATTAGTGGTAAAAAGATGGACTTACTCTATGATATGCCAGTACCTCTAGGTGAACCTCACCAAGCTGTAGCAATTAGAGCTAGTAAACTTCATCCAAAAGTTAGATATACAATGGGTACAAATACCAAAACAGGTAAGGTACACAAAGGTAAAACTTTAGCAGGTCAAGAGAGAGTAGAGAGAGATGGAAACAAAGTAACTATCTATGCTACTATGGTTCGTTCTCATATTAATCCTGAAAGAGTTACAGTTAATAAAGGTGATGAAGTTACATTCTATATAACTAATCTTGAAAGAGCAGAAGATGAAACTCATGGATTTACTGTTGACCACTATGATGTACATGCATCATTAGAACCAGGTGAAACTACAGAAATTAAATTTACTGCTGATATTGAAGGTGTATTCCCATACTACTGTACAGAGTTCTGTTCTGCACTTCACTTAGAGATGATGGGTTACCTAATGGTTAAAGACCCTAACAAAAAGTATGTCTCTGCACAAAAAAAGAAAATGGCAACAATGTCTCCAGAGCAACTAAAAGCTGAATATGACAAAACAGTAGCTGTAAACACTGCAACTGATGCTGTTATCCAATCTGTTGTTAAGTTCCTCAAAGAGAACCATTATGAGAAACATGAAGTGGTTAAAAATCTTGTAACTGATGCACTTGACCAATATAGTAAAATCAAAGATGAAAAAGCGAAATCTGACGCAGCTGTAAAAGCGGGTGATTTAAACAAAGCTATTCTATTTGAAAATATGATTTGGCAATATATGGTAAAAACTGCAGATGTTGGAATTAGAGCAAAAGATGCACTAGTAAGATTAATTGCAACAAAACAATCTACTGCTGTTCAAAGAGGTGAAAAAGCCTTTGGTGAAGGTGGATGTGGTGGATGTCATGTTATTGGTAAAGTATCTTCTGGTCCTGACTTGACTGGTGTTCTTGAGAGACATGGTGAAAATAGTGCTAAATGGGTTGCTGATTTCATTAAAGCACCTGAAAAGATGTATAAAGACCCTTATGTTGATGCCTTGATTAACAGTTTCAATCTAAAAATGCCTAATCAACACATGAGTGAAGAGGATATTAAAGATATTATTGAATACTTTAAGTGGGTTGATGAGAACGCTAATCTCTTCTAATCATCACTTTTAATACTAACAAGATAGATTTTTATCTATCTTGTTAGCTAAAATTTACATTTTTTTGCACAATCAACCTGAACTAAAAAGGGTTCATCTCCATCTAATCTAGCAGCTGTTAATTTTCTCCCCCAAACACAACCTGTATCGAGAGCTAGGACATTAGAGTCTTGATAGTAACCTAATGTAGACCAATGACCAAAAACTATCTTCATTATCATACTCTTTCTAGTAGGACAAGCAAACCATGGTTTCAAACCCTTTTTTAATATCTTGTACTCAGTAGGTCTACCCTTTTGTTTAAAATTTAACTGTCCATCATCTCTACAAAAACGCATACTTATAAATGAACTCAAAATATACTTCTCAATATCCAATGAACTAGCCTTTGCATTAAATCTATTGGAGCTACTCTTGTGCATATGCTTAAGCCAAGCCTTATAGTTTCGTCCTCTCAATTTCTTCTCTATACGAGAGGCGTGTCGTATAGCTACCCCAAACTCAAACTGTGGAGAGATACCTGCATGAGCCATTGCATAACCTAACTTATAATCCCAATGCAAAAAAGGTTGTTGTCTTAACCAATCTATAAGCTCTTTTGCATTTGGAGCCTCTAGGATAGGAATAACAGATGGATGTGGTCGTTTGATTCCAGCATAAGCAGATATAAGTGCTATATCATGATTCCCAAGAACTACTCTAATTGAGTATCTAATAGAGTATAGATAGTTCAAAACCTCCAAAGATTTATCTCCACGACTAACTAAGTCTCCTGCTATCCATAACTCATCCTCTAGTAGATTAAACCTTATCTTTTTTAACAGCTCCTGCAAAGAGTCATAACACCCCTGTATATCCCCAATTGCCCAAACTGCCACTATACAACCTTTGGTCTAGTAAATAATAAATAGTAAATAGTCAATAGTTGCATTTAGATTCCTAATTTATCTTTATATATGAGCGTTTTATTTGCTAGTGACATCTTAGCATATGCACTTGAAGGAGAAGGCAAATATAGCGTTTCTATATCTAAATAGTTAAAATTTATCTCATAAAGTTTCTCTGCTAAACGTCCCGTAAAAGCAATTTTATTAATACTTAAATGTTCCTCTAAAAATGATTCTATATTATTAACTTCAATATCTTCCAACGAACTATCCAAAGAGCTATCTCTACTACAACTCTTTATCATATCCCAAAGAGCTATTTTACTCTTTTTTAAAAGCCACATCTTTTGATCTCTATTATTTATAGGATAACATGTTATAGCAGAAAGTATCTTCCAAAATTGATTTCTTTTGTGAGCATAATAAAAACTTTTTTCGAATGAGTCTATAGAAGGAAATGAGCCTAGGATTAAAATCTTGCTATCTTTAAAAACTATTGGTCTAAATGGGTGTATTAAACTCTCTTGATTTGACATTTTATCTTCTCATTTACAATATATTTTTTTAAATATTATATAACAAATATGGACTTAATATTTGTTAAAAAAAGATAGTTTAAATAAACCTGAATTTAATATAAATTAGAGTAAAATACTCTTACTTACCATAAAATGAATATTACTTTATAAGGAATCTCCAATATGCTACTAACCCGTGCTAGTGAATATGCCCTACTTACCCTTGACTTCATCCAAAATTCTGACCGACCAAAAGGTGCAGAACAACTAGCTAGAGAGCTTAACTTTCCAAAAAGCTTTTTAGCAAAAATATTACAATCTCTTGCCAAAAATGGTATACTAGAATCTAAAAAAGGAGCTCATGGTGGATTTATTATGGCAAAAAAAGCTTCACAAATTACCATATCGGAAGTTATCCTAGCTGCAGAAGGAAGAGCACCTGCTGTTTTTGATTGCACTCAATATATGGACACTTGTCCCAATGGAGCTATAGGAACTTGTAATATTTCACCCTTTTTAACTAACTTTCAAGATAAAATAGATACATTTCTGCAAGAACTTACCCTTGAGGATATTTTAAAATAATGTATATCTACCACCTATCACATATTGACCTTGACGGCTACGGCTGTCAATACCTATCAACAAACTGTTTCTCTAAAATAAAATGTTACAACGCAAACTACGGTCCAGAGGTAAAAGCTAGACTAGAAGAGGCTCTATCTGAAATCAAACGAGATAATTTTTTACATCCTGATAACTCAACAGAGCATCTAATATTAATTACAGACCTAAATATAACTACAAAAGAGGCTAACTGGCTAGAGAGAGAGGCTAGAGGAGTTGGAGCAAAAATTCAACTACTTGACCATCATGGGACAGGAGCAAAAACAGCAGAACAGTTTGCATGGTACAAGCTAGATACCACGAAATCTGCTACGCTCATTACCTATGAGTGGCTACAGAGACACTATAATTTTGACAAAGAGAATAACTATGCTACTATAGTAAAAGCAATCAATGCTGTGGATATTTGGCTAAGTGATGACGAACTATTTGAGTTTGGCAAAGTAGGTCTAGGTATGATTTCAGGTAGTAGAGAGATAAACCGTGTACTCTTTCCTGATGAGGATAGAGCCTTGAAACTCTCACTAATAGAGTCCATGAAAAGTTATGTAGGAAAGAGAGATGCTCATATAGAGCTTGATAATAATCTACACCAACTCAAAAAGGCTTTTTTCAAACAAGAGAAAGATAATACAAAAGATAACCTAGTAGCCCAATATGTTACAAAGCTTCTAACCCATGATAAACAGAGACTAATTATAGAGTATAGAGGTTACAAAGGTATGCTAGGCTATAACTTAGGCAACACCTCTATCTTGGGCAACACCTTTTTGATAGAAAACCCCGATTTTGATTTCTATATGGATATAAATTTTCGAGGAAACTTCTCTCTAAGAGGAAATAACAGACTAGATGTATCAAAAATGGCCGCAGAGATTGGCAACGGTGGAGGACACCCAAATGCTAGTGGAGGTAAGATAAAGGAGTACAAAGACTCATTTATCTATAGTGAAATCAAGGCTTTTGTACAAGATTATATAGATGAAAAGACAAAAAATTAAATCTTTGTTTATACAATATAATCAGATACTTTTGAACTAATTACAACCGTTTTGATAAACTCTACTACCTTTAGATGCTCGGGGTGAATAGCATAAGCCTCAAGCCCTGCTCTATCATCAAATTCTGTATAGATACTCAAATCCATTGCTCTTGCTTCATCAGAGAAGTTTATCCCAACCTCCATACTATTTAGTGATGGTACACTATCTACTAGAGCCTCTAACATCTCTTTTGCTTTTGCTATATTTTCTATTTTGTTCTCATCTTTGAAATCGAACATTACTATATGTTTTATCATCTTCTACTCCTCTAAATATCATCTCTATCCCAACGCTTTGGGTCTAAAAAGGTATCATCATGTATATGTTTAAATGATGCCTTTATCCTCTTGAATATATCTCCATTCTCCTGCTCCAACCCCTCTAACCATATCTTCATATTGGCTCGTGCATGGGGCATTTTTACATCTTTGAGCATAGCAGGACACGCCTCATCACCTATTGGTTGTAGATTGTTCTCATCGGCAAATGCTCTTAGCTGTCTCTCTCTTGCTTGTATTAGAGGACGAATGAGATGAAAACCTCTTTGTGTCTTATAGATAGGAGCCATTGCTCTCATTGTACCATTGTAGAACATATTCATAAAAAAGCTCTCTACAGTATCATCAAAGTGATGACCTAGAGCTACTTTGTTAAATCCATTCTGCTCTGCATAGGTATACAAAGCCCCTCTTCTCATTCGTGAGAAGTATGAGCAGAATGAGGAGTTCTCTCTAATGGTATCTTGTGAGATATTAAATATATTGGTATCATAAGTTGTATGTTTTATCTCATGCTCCCTACAATGCTCTTCTAGGTTTTTGTAGTTCTCATCAGGCATACCATACTTAATAGTACAAGCTTCAAACTCAAAACTAAAAGGGGCATGTCTCTGTATATGTTTGAGTATATGAATAAGTGCTAGAGAGTCTTTGCCTCCACTTAAGCCTACTAAAACTCTATCACCCTCTCCTATTAGTCTAAATTCGGCATTTGTTTTTCCTGCTACTCTTAGGAGTTTTTTGCTTATGGTTATTCGGCTCAATTTTGTTCCTAATTTTTTGTAGGTGCGTTGAAAACGCACCTTACGATTTAATGGATTCAACCATCTCTAAGATGAAGTTTGCTGATATTTTAGCTGAACTCTCTAGGAATGTATCAAAATCCATACCTGCATCATCATTGGCAGTATCACTAATAGCACGAAGTATAAAAAATGGAACATTTAGTGCATCACAAACAACTGCAACACTTGCTCCCTCCATCTCCAAAGCATCTGCTTGGAATGTAGAGGAGATAAATGCTTTTCTATCTGTACACGCTACAAACTGGTCACCTGTAGCTATAATTCCCTCTTGTAGTTTCAGACCATTTTTTTGAGCTACCTCTTTGGCAATATCTCTAAGTGCTTTATCTGTAGAGATACAGACCTCCCCCTCTGGAACGAAACCATGAGGATGACCAAATGCTGTAATATCCAAATCGTGCTGACACAACGCATCTGCTATAATTAAATCACCTATTTTCAAATCAGGATTGATAGCACCTGCTACACCTGAAAATAGTAGCTTATCACAACCGAATTTCTCAATCAATATAGTAGCTGTAAGAGAAGCAAAAACTTTTCCTATTTTTGAGTAGGCTATTACTATCTCTTTGCCCTTGTAGGTTGCTTCGTAGTAGATATTTTTTCCATACTCATTTTTCTTTATATTCTCCACTTTTGCCAATAGTGGCTCTATCTCTTCGGGCATTGCACCCATAATTGCTATTTTACTCATATTTTTCCTAATTTTTGATATAATGAAACAACCCTACGATTCAAAATTTTAAAGAGCTTTTATAGCCTCTATTGTTGCTTCTAATGAAGCCATATTACTAACATTAAAATGTGGTTTCTTTGTAGCTCTCTTATTAAGCCCCTTTAGCACATTACCATGACCAAACTCAATATAACAATCAACCTCATCATCTATATTAGCAATAGAGTGTTTATACTTAACAGGAGATACCAACTGCTCTGGTAGCAACTCCAACGCCTCTGCTTTTGATGAGTATTTTTGAGCTGTTACATTTGAGATAACAGGAGCAATAAAGTTATCTTTTATCATCTCTTCTAATTTAACAACCAATGGCTCTGTAGCGGATTGTAATAGTGGACAGTGGGAGGCTACAGACATATTTAGAAGCATTGCTCTTCTAGCTTTTGCCTCTTTTAGTATAGGAACTAAAAGTTCCAAATCCTTTTTGATACCTGCTATAACAATTTGACCATTAGCATTATAATTAACAGCCCAAACTTGAAGCCCTGCATCTCTTTGGTCTTGACAAATCTGCTCTACAACCTCATCTGATAGACCCAATGAGACCATCATACCAACCTCCTGTTTTGAACAAGCCTCTGCCATAAGCTTACCTCTCAGATTCACAAGCTCCACCGCATCAATAGCATCCAACGCACCAGTAGCTACTAATGCCGTAAACTCTCCCAATGAGTGTCCCATTGTAATTATTGGTTTTATATCGATAGCATCTGTAAATAGTCTATGAGCAATAGCTCCAACTAATAGAATAGCTGGTTGTGTAAACTCTGTTTGACCCAACTTATCATTCTCTTCAAAAAGAAGATTTTTAAAATCAATACCTGTTCTATCACTAGCAGATTTTATCATCTCTTTTGCTATATCTGAATTATCAAAAAAATCTCTTCCCATGCCCATAGCTTGGGAACCCTGACCTGGAAATAAAAATGCACATCTAACGGACATAATAACCCTTTAATTTATAATGTGCGTATTTTATCCAATTTCTCTTATGTTTCACAAATATATAATAGATAATATTTTATGGCATAGTTTAAAATAAATCTACTATAAAAAATATCCAATATTAAAAAACAAAATAAAATAAATATAATTATTGTTACTTAAGGTGTTATTTTGTTTATATTTCAACTGATTTTATACTATCAACTGTTATAATTTAGAGATTAATGTTAAAACCAATTAAAGGAGATTTTTATGCTGAAAATTTTTTTATCAATAACTGTTATAGCTGTTTTAGTTTTAATGGGAATTAATTCATGCTCTTTAGATGAGAGTCGAAAAAATAGTAACAAACAAGAGACAACTATAACCGTAAAAAGTGTGGAAAAAAAGAGTAAAGAGATAAACTCTACCAAAGAGATTAATGAAAAACCTAAACAGACTAATAATACTCATAATGAGATAAAATCTCTTCTTGAAAAGGCACACAACCTAACTACCCCAAAAAACTACGAAGATGCTCTAAGTCTATACGATGAGATTATAAAAAAAATAGCAGATAGAGAAGATAGAACTTCTCTCAACGCTCTATCTAAAGCATATCTTTTTAAAGCATATATTTTTAAAAATTACATAAAAGATATTTCTAAAGCTATAGATGCTTATGATTTTATTATCAATAAGTTTAGAAATAGTGATAATGAAGAGTTCCTAAAGCTATACTACAATGCCCAAATCCTAAAAGCATCTCTCTTAGATAGTGATGAGTCTATAGAGATTTATGATGAGATAATCGATAAATTTAAAAACTTTGAGAGTCCAGAACTACTAAAAAAATATGCCTCTGTCCAATTTGCAAAATCCCATCTCCTAAAAGGTGAAGAGAGAATCGAAATATATGATGAAATCATACATAGATTCAAAGACTCAACAGATAGAGAAGTACTAAAAGAGCTATCTACTGCACAGTTTGCCAAAGCCTACCTAGTAAACGACTGTTTTCAAAATAGACAAGAGGCCATAGATGTATATGATGAGATTATTGAAAGATTTAAACCATATGAAAATAGTGGATTTAGACAAGAGGTAACAGATGCACTATTTGCCAAAAGTTTTCTACTTATGGGTAACTACAATCAAGAGTCTATGGAGATATTTGATGAAATCATAGATAGATGCGAATCGTGTCAAGATGGTGCTATTACAGAGAATTTTGAATACTCCGTCATTAATAATATAGAATTAGCACTAATTACTAACTGTGATGACACAAGATATAGAGATTTAGCAAAAGAACATCTATCAAAACTAAAAGATACAGCCCCTGAACTCGAAATGTTGACCATTCTAAAAAATGCACAAGATTTGAATCAAGATGAAGCTATGCAAAAATGGAGAAAAGAGTATAAAGACTTTCAATTTGAAAACTGGAGCTTTGATGAATTGAAAAAATGGAATAACCGAATGGAAGATAAAGAACAAAAAAATAGAGTCAAAAAATATCTTGATGAGTTTATAAAACATAGTACACCATTTATTACTATAGAATAAAATAAATCATGAGAAAAATAGAAATGTGGTGCACCAGAGAGGATTTGAACCTCCACGCCGCGAAGCACGAGCCCCTCAAGCCCGCGTGTCTACCGTTCCACCACTGGTGCATTTTTTGATAACTTATAGAGGCTTATCGAAACCTATTTTATGAGGTAGGATGGAATTATACCACCCTAAACTTATCTAGTCTTTAAATTAACCTAAAAATGGGTTAGCATAAAGAGCAATTAGTGCAATAACTAGTGTATAGATAACTTGTGCTTCAATCATCGCAAGAGCAATAAACATAGTAGTCATTAGTTTACCACCAAGACCTGGGTTTCTAGCAGTACCAGCGATAGTAGCAGCAGCAGTATGACCCATACCGATAGCTCCACCAAGAGCAGCAAGACCAAGACCAACACCAGCAGCCACTACTGAGTATGCCTTAATCATTGATTCACCACCTTCGTTAGCAAAAGCAATAGCACCAAGTGCCAAGAAAAGTAAAAAAAACTTTTTCATTTAAATATCCTTAAATTAATGGGCTTTAAGTCCCCTTCGACTGCGTTCCAAAGTCCGTTCGGATAGCGTAAACATACATAGGAAGTATGCCAACAGCCACATAAATGCAAACTGTTTCCCTACTTATCACTTCGTAATAGCGATGCGATTATATCTAATATAAGATTTAGTAATTATTAAGAGGAAATAAAAAAAAATAAAAAACAAAAAAAAAGAATAATTGCTACAAAACCATACACTTAAAAATATTTTTTGGTGGGCATAAATGCCCCACCCTACAATCAATAACTTTTACAAAAATTTAAAACAGATAAGCAGGAGTACAAAGCTCCACTTTTTTTCCTTTTTGTTCAAGAACTATAATATCAATAGTATCTCCTATTCTATAGATACCCTCAAGAGTCTTGATTCTATCTTTTGTAACTTTGGATATATGAAGCAAAGCATCATACCCATCAGGCATCTCAATAAACATACCAAAATCAACAATTTTTTTAATCTTGCCCGAGTACTGTTTATTTATCTCATACTTCATCTGTCTCTTAACAGGTGTAGAGGTGATATTGTTTATATATGCTTTGGCATCAGCAACACTCTCTTTTGAATCACCAGTAATTTTAACTGTATTTGCATCTCTATCTATATCTATGCTTACACCATACTTCTCAATAATCTCACGGATAGTTCCACCACCCTTCCCAATAATGGCAGGAATATGATTCGAGTCAATATCAAATACAATAGATGAAGGCAGAGCCTCACTTGGCTTTAGATTTAAAAGAGCCTCCTCCATTATATTTAATATATGTAGCCGTCCCTCTTTTGCTTGATAGAGAGCCTCTTTTAGAACCTCTGCCTCTATTCCACCCAACTTAATATCCATCTGCATAGCTGTAATACCATCTACTGTACCTGTAATTTTAAAATCCATATCTCCATCATGGTCTTCTAATCCCATAATATCTGAAAGCACACAGTTTTTCTCTCCATCTGTCACAAGCCCCATAGCAATACCTGCTACTAGTTTCGTTGTATCAACCTCTGCTGCTTTTAGAGCCAATGAACCACCACATACCGTAGCCATAGAGGATGAACCATTTGACTCTAAAATCTCTGATACTAGACGCACTGTTCCATCTCTTCCCAAATCAAGAGTCGGTTCTAATCCTCTTTTTGCAAGATTACCATGTCCTAACTCTCTTCGTCCTGGGGCTCTTGCTGGTTTCGCCTCTCCTACAGAAAAAGCAGGAAAATTATAGTGAACCATAAATGTCTCATAGATAGGATTTTTGGATGTTATTAGCTCTTGAGCTTGTGATGCTTTACTATCCCCTAGAGTCGCTGTAACCAAAGCTTGTGTCTGACCTCTAGTAAAGAGACAAGAGCCGTGAACTGATGGTAAGATATTGGTCTCAATATCAATCGCTCTAACCTCATTCAAAGCTCTACCATCTGCTCTAATAGAGCTATCTAATATGAGAGAACGAACAACAGTTTTTTTGTAAGCATCTAACATCTTGGATACCAACTCTTTGTCTACCTCTTCACCTTTTGCCTCTAGTGCATCTATAATAGTTGCACGAACCTCTTTTAGAGCTTGACTTCTCTCGGATTTTGCCATAGATTGAACAGCAGATGAGACTGCCTCTGCATAGTTCTCCTCTATAAACTTATATAACTCTTGGTCTTCTCTCTCCTTGGCTAGTACAATCTCTATCTCATCTTTTTTTGCAGACTTAAAACCCTCTTCATATGCTACTGTTGCATGTTGAATAGTACTTTGAGCAATCTCTATAATCTCTAAAAGTTCATCCTCATCCAACTCATTTTCAGAGTGTATATAATCTTTTTGAGAAGCCTTTACACACATCTCTATCATCAATATATCTGAACCACTCCCTATAATTAACAGGTCTAACTCTGAACTCTCCTGCTCTATTAGATTTGGATTTACAATAATCTCATCATCTATTTTTCCCATACGAACAGCCGATACTACTTGGTTAACTGGAATATCTGAAGTATATAGAGCTGCAGATGCTGCATTCATTGCGGCTACTTGCATATCGACCAATGGGTCTGCACTTAATACAGTTACTGTAATAACAACAGGATAGTGAAACCCTTTTGGGAAGAGTGGTCTTAAACTTCTATCTACAATTCTCGATGTCAGAGTCTCAAAATCCCCTGGCTTTGTCTCTCTTTTGACAAATCCACCAGGAATTTTAGCTGCAGCGTAGGCTTTTTCTATATATTGTACTGTTAATGGAAGAAAATCCTCCTCTACAGGCTGTGGGTCAATAGCTACAGCAGCTAGAAGCACTGCATCACCACAATGGTATAAAACTGCTCCACTTGCCTGTTTTGCTACCTTGTTAAAACTGTATTTTTCATTCAAATTATTAATATTAATCTCTATAATCTGTTCACTCATTTTCTATCTTCCTTTTTAGCTTTGTTATTGCTCATTATTTTATCTATCTCATCATAAGAGAACTCTTCTAAATTCTCATAATAGTACTTCATAGAGATGTAGTCATCAATCTTGAATACAGAAAAGAGGTCATCACACACCTTTACCAAATTCTCATAAACCATATTATCAATAATAGGAACAGCAATAAATACATTCTTTGCCCCTAGAGAGATTGCTGTTTTTATCGCTGTCATCATTGTTAATCCTGTCTCGATAGACTCATCTACTAGTAGTACAAACTTCTCATTTAGACCATCAAGAACTTGACCATCTCTATATTTATCTATATAGGTTGAGATTACCTCTCTATACTTATGCTCTGCTTCACTATAGATATAATCTTTTGATATATCAAAAGCTTCTATTAATGAGTTGTGCATAACTATCTTTTCAGTCTCTCCAACCATAGCTATTGCCAATTTTGAATTGACTTGGGAGTAGATAGGCTCCGTTATAACAATATCCATTCTACACTCTAGTGCATCTGCTATCCTATTAGCAAAATAGACACCCCCCTCACTTACACCCAACACAACTGTCTCTTTTGTTTTTAGTATCTCCTTTGGTAAAATATCAATAAGTCGGTTACAAGCATCCTCTCTATCCCTAAAAAGCGAATGCTCTATCTCTAATCTCTTATACATGTCTATTGAGCTGCACTTGCTGCTGAACCTAGGAGATTTTTAAGGTCATTATCCACAAAACTAACACCAAAACCTGCCGAAATACTATTTGCTCTACTATTAAATAAATTGTTTCCACTTAGATAGGCATTAATATGTCTAAAGAACTGATACCTAACTGTTGCAGAGAAGTTAAGATTTGTACCTCTAATATCATTCTCAGCATTGAAATCATAAAGATTTGCAGATACCTTTAGAGTATCATTCCATCCAAAGTAATCAATACCAAATCCACCTGTACCATCTATCATACCTATACGAAATAGTAAATCATCAAACCGTTTACCATACTGTGCAGAGAAGAGATACTCTCCACTCTCATGTTTTTTATTTCCTGCAAACCCCCTAGAGAACTCATCATCCTTTTTGAAACTTGGTGCAGAGGTTATACCTATCATATAGTGCCTAGTCGCATCAGGTTTGAGTGCTAGATTAAAATGTGTCTTGGAGTATCCTCCATCATCATACACCTCATCAGCCCTCAACTCTACATGAAGTTCACTCTTAACCATACTATCGAGATACTTATCTA
The DNA here is from genome assembly GCA_964606545.1 of uncultured Sulfurovum sp. GTDB lineage: Bacteria > Campylobacterota > Campylobacteria > Campylobacterales > Sulfurovaceae > UBA1140. The sequence goes on from CAZSHP010000006.1 coordinate 24,122, forward strand.
TCTTCTCCATAGTATCTGTACCCTCTGTAAAAAATCCATCCACAGAGGTCAATGCTTTGTTGAGACTACTATCATCTTTTTCAATAGTATCATTTAGATTATCCTCTAATTTGATAAACTTATCCATAGCAGGGGGAAGCTTTCTATCAAGTGTCGCACCTATACTCTCCAAATAACTTGTAATATTATCGATTTTTGCCATGATAGAAGGTAAATCTCTATTAAAATTTTTAGCCACTGAGGTAAACTCATCTGCTGTCTTATTAAACTTTTGTGTGGTCTTAGTAATATCACCACCTACAGTTCTAAAACCCTTTAGAGTCTCATTGGCATTAGCAAGTATATCATGAATAGTCTCATTATCCTCTGTACTAATTGAGGCCAAAAGTTTAGTAAACTCATTTATATTATCCAAAGACTCCTCTATATTATCCTTTGCACCACTCTTTAACATAGTTCGAATCTCACTAACTAATAGTTTAATCTCCTGAAAAGCCTCATCTGCAGAAGTAGAAGCATCTGCAATACTAGACTGTCTCTCTTGTCTCTCCAAAAGCATATTTGGCTTAAGACTCTCTGTTGAATCTCCAGGTTTTATATCCAAAAATTTTCCACCCAAAAGAGAGTCCTGAGAGACTACAATAATAGAGTTATTTGGTATTACTACACCCTCATCTATCATCAGATGAGTTATAACATTGTTATCCTCCAATGCTACTCTATCCACAAATCCAATATTTACACCCTTTAACTTCACTTTCGCTTTTTCTTTTAACCCTGCTCCATCATCTACTTTTGCCATGATAGGGTAACTTTTTTTAAACATATTATCAAAGCTACTTAACTGCGAAAGTAGTCCAAAAAGGAAAACTAGAGAGAGTGTTATAAAAAGACCTACCTTTGCTTCTGTTTTCATCTATTCATTACCTTGCGAAGAGAAGCTCTCTTCTATATTTTGTTCTATACCACCAAGAGGATTTAGATTTAACTCCAAATATAGTGCCGCATTTCTAAAAGAGTCATCCAAATTTGGAATAACCTCTTGTCCCACAGATACTCTAGCAGACCAACACTTCTGTTTGTGAGACCAACCCAACTTCCACTGATGATTGTATGACTGCTCTATATCATAATCAAAATTGACAAACCATGAGTCCTTATCATTTTGATGATAGATGAACTCACTCTGCAAAAAACTAGTTTTCTTATTGTCATATAAAAAATCATAATTATAGAAGTGAGTTAACATTATATCATACTTGTTTTGATTATAACCAATAGATGAGGTTAGAGAACGAACTCGTTTCTCATTCCAAGCATAGATTAAGTTAGAATAAAGAGTTATATTCTCTCCTGCATAACCTAACTCATTAGAGAAATCACCCTTTGACTCTACCCTTTGTGGATATGATGTATACCCAAAACGGTGAAATAGCCTCATATATAAATCTTTTGATAGATAGTATTGGCTTAGAGCCAAAGATAGTTGCTCCTCCTGTGTTTGTGTTACAAATAACTCCTTTTTTTCATCTATTAACTCCCTATATAAAAGAGGTGACTCTTTTTCAATACTTGGTCTTATATATGTCAAAGATGGACTAATATTGTGTATAGAGTCTCTATATCTTCTACTTAAATCACTAGAGAACCTAAGAGTATGATAGTTTCTATAGTAGTAGTAATAATCAGAACTCTCACTATGTTCCAAATTTCTAAAATCAACCCTACTCAGATATAGATTTTCAGATAGAGATAAATCCAAAAAATCATCAAAAAACGATTTATAGTAGGTTAGAGGAACATCTACCTCAAGTTGTGATGCCCTAGAGCCTTCAACTCTTGTATAGTTATGAACTTTGGCATCCATAGCATAAAAAAACTTACTATCTGCAATCTGTTTTAAGTAGTGATGATAGTGGAGAGATGGAACCTCTTGTATAGTAGTAAAGTTATCTGCTTTGCTTACATCTATATTATATTTTCCATATACTCCAAAATAGTTCTCTTCATTATACAAAAAGGCATTTAAACGAGACTCAATTAAGTTTGAACTCACCAGAGCAGAGGCAGAGTCTTTTTGCAGATTTAGGTACTCTCTATCATTTAAGTATGTCCCGTTGAAATAAAAAGCACTACTATAACCATTAAGTCCATCCTTGGTTGGTAAAAAATCAGTTGATTTATAGAATAGCTCTGTCCCCCAATGCTCCCTATTTAGACCATTTCTTCTAGTATAATCATTGCTATTCCTAAAATAACCTACCCTCAAGAATCCTTCTGAATGGTTTGAGTCTACAAAACGAGTTGTGAGATAGGAACCTGTACCTCTCTTTGTTCGTATCTGAGGAGTTAACTCCATATCCCAACTATTAGAAGGGGCATAAAAAAGTGGTTGCTCATAAAGAACTCCCTCTGTATCAGAGATTTTAAAGTTGGGAAACAGAAGACCTGTAGTTCTTTTGTTTAAGGTAGGTAGAGCTAAATATGGGAGATAGAAAACTGTTGTATCATAGAATCTCAACTTTGCACTCTTCATTACTATAAACTCTTTCTCTTTATAGTAATCTGCTTTTTCAAACTCTATTGTCCAATCAGGATTTGCCTTGTTACAGCTCGATATTCTACTATCAAATAGAGTATATTTATCTCTACTCTTATCTGCACCAGAAGCATCTATCCATAAATCCTCTTCACCTGCTAAAAATACTTTTTTGACCTTGACAGAGTTATCCGATGTATTTATAACCACTTTATTAGAGGATAAAACACTCTCCTGAAAACCTATCATCTCAACTCTACCCTCTAGTGTGAGAAGTGAACTATTTTTATCATAAAATGCTGAGTCTGCTTTTATCAATGCCCCATCATACAAGATAACGACGCTATCACGAGCTACAATGGAGTTCTCTTTTGCTACAACTATTTTTGCAAAAATTTCAATAGTCTCTTTTCCAAGAACTACACATGAGAGTAGTAGAAAAAAAGTAAAGCTACGCATCCACAACAACAGTTTTTGCTATTTTATCATGAAAAGATTGCAGAGTAGGAGAGAAAAATGCAACAAGATACCCTAACATAAGAGAGTTATCACTAATAACTCTAAATCCAGACCGAAGAAAGGCTGTTGTTAATGAAGGATTGGAGGATGTCTCTACTTCAATAACACGAATTCCAACTATCCTCTTACCCAAAGTCATACCATTTTGCCATACAAATAACCCATGGTATATAAAACCCAAAAGAGAGACAACTATAAATGTATCATTTGTCAAAAACAGAGAGATGTCTTTATTATTTATAGCTACTTCCCACTGTTTAGTATATATAGCAATTAGAAATAGGGTAATAATAAGGTTATCAATAAAAAAAGCCACAATTCGTCTGCCTTTTGTAGCGATTTGATACTTCTCTTGTTGATTTTCCACTCTAACTATCCAATGCTTGATATGCAATATCTGTTCTACACTGCTTCCCTGCAAAATGAACTTGACCTACTAACATATAGGCTCTATGTTGTGCCTCTGCAATACTATCTCCCATCCCCACGCATACAAGTACTCTACCACCTGTAGCATAGAGTTTGTCATCCTCACCTCTACTAATACCTGCAAAAGAGATATGAGAGTTAGCCTCCAAGTCATCATGAACAATATCGTCTATAATTATCTCTGCAGGGTCAGAACTCTTATAGGGGTAGTCTCTACTAGCCATAACTACACCAACAGCATACTTATCATGAAACTCAATAGAGGCATTTTTCAAATCACCCGTAGCCGCTTTGTAAAATAGTTCCGATGCAGGAGATTTGAGTAGAGGCATCAACTCTTCACACTCAGGGTCACCAAAACGAACATTATACTCCAAGATAATCGGTTCACCATCTACCACCATTACACCGATAAAGAGAACCCCCTTAAATGGCATCCCCTCACTCTTCATCCCCTCTAAGGTTGGTATAATAACTCTCTTATCTAATTTTCTATAAATCTCATCATTAACTAATGGCGTTGGAGCATAAGCACCCATTCCACCTGTATTTGGACCTAAGTCACCATTGAGTAGTTTTTTATGGTCTTGTGCTGCAGGTAATACTACATAATCCTCACCATCACAAATAGCAAAAACAGATAACTCATAACCATCCAAAAACTCCTCTATAACTATAGCAGTACCAGCCTCACCAAATGAGTTACCAGATAACATCTCTCCTGCTGTCTTTTTTGCTTCATCTCGACTCTGAGCAATAATGACACCCTTTCCACCACATAGTCCGTCAGCTTTGACTACAATAGGAGCATCCAAAGTATTAATAAACTTATAAGCATCCTCTATAGAGTCTGTCTCTATATATTTTGCTGTAGGTACACCATGACGAGCCAAGAAGTTTTTCATAAAAATCTTTGAGCCTTCTAGTTGTGATGCTTTTGCAGATGGACCAAATATAGTAAGTCCTCTAGCCTCAAACTTATCTACAATCCCACCAACCAATGGAGCCTCTGGCCCTACTATTGTTAAATCCACAAAATTCGCTTCACAAAAATCAGCCAACTTATCAAAATCACTAATAGCTAAATTTTCACCCAACTTATCTGTAGCTCCATTACCAGGGGCAAAATATAGTTTATTTACACTCTCATCTTTTTTTAGAGCCATCCCAATAGAGTACTCTCGTCCACCAGCACCAATTATTAATACATTCACCTAAAACTTCTCCAATAAAATAGTTAAAAATATATAAGCAATATTATACACTATTAAATATTTTAGAACAATATGAGACTATCAGAAGGCCCCGAGTGGCCGTTCTGTTAAGAGCCGGCCCTAAAAGCCAACGGTGTAGGAGGGAGTGACTAATCTGGGGACAGCTTCTCGTTGGCATTGCCTAACTCAAATGAAGCCATCCTCTCCCTAGCCATCTACATGTCCCACAAAAGATAATGTTGGACCACATATTACAGTAGTCGAACCACTCAGGTGAATATAATTATACAATAAATATCATCAAATGTTGCTATTTTTGGTGATTTCTTTGGCTTTTTTAATACATGAATTGATTAAAGGGACATCTGCAACCTCATATTTACAATAGTTTGGTAGATGTTCTTTTGTTGCATTTCCTATTAATATAGCCGTATAACTCTCATCCCAAGGAAAATTTTTAAAAAAACATCTAATAGTCGAAGGAGAAGTAAAAATAATAACAGCATCTCTTTTAGGTCTATCAATCTGTCCATATTTTTGGCAAGAAGTCTCATATATTATCTGCTCTTGTAACTCTATTCCCTCTTTTTCCAAATACTTTTTACTATCAAAAGATACCTCTTTTGGTCTAAGATATAATATATTTTTATCAGAAAACTGCTCTGTTATATCCTTTGCAAGAGATTTACCATAAAAATTTTTGGGATGATATATAACCCTACCTCCTAACTCCTCTATTTTACTTTTTGTAGCTCCACCTATAGCCACAGAGGGGTAGTTTTTCCAACTTCTATCAATACTATCAGCAGATACAACAGCCTGTTTAGATGTAAACATTAGAGTGTCACAACTAGAAAAATCTATCTCCTCTGTCACAAGCTCAAATGAAATCATAGGCAGAGAGATAGTACCCTCTTTTTTGAGTGGAGATAACAGATATATCACTTCTCCTCTCCTACAGGTTTTCCATCTCTTATAGCATTATTCATCTCTTCATCATCATATGGGTCATAGTGTGGAGTGATAATCCAAACTCTTTTAGAGTCAAGTTTTGATATTCGCTCCTCTATAGCATCCGAGATACGATGAGCCTCTAGCAGAGTCATCTCAGGCTCCAATACCAAATGGAACTCTACAAAATTGGTACTACCATCAGTTCTACTCTTTAGCCAATGGTGACTATTTACAGAGGGATGCTTATCTATCTCCTCTTTTATCTGTTTTACAATATTCTCATCAAGTGCATGGTCAAGTAGAATAAAAATCCCCTCTTCTATAATCTCATAAGCTGAGTAGATAATATAAAGCCCTATCCCTAGACCAAAAATAGCATCTATAATATCCCATTTTGTGAAATATACCAATACCAAAGAGAGTAGAATAACTCCATTACTTATAAGGTCTGTTTTATAGTGCAAAGCATCTGATTTTATTACTATATTATTGGTTTTTTTAGCAACTCTGAGTAGATACTCAACCAATAAAAAAGTAACAGCTATAGAGAATAGCATGACCATAATCGCAGGATTTAGCAATGTTGTCTCTGTACCATTTATCCCTTTTCTCATAGCTTCATATATGATATACAACCCTGAAATAGTTATAATCGTACCCTCAATAACAGCTGCTATTGCTTGAACCTTTCCTTTTCCATACTGAAATCTATCAGTTGCTCTCTCTTCTGATTTTTTAATTGCAAAAAAGTTAAAAATAGATATAACAGTATCAAGAAGTGAATCTATAGCCGAAGCCAAAACAGCTACAGAACCTGATGTTACACCTATAGTAAATTTTACTATTGTTAAAACTATTGCTACTGTACTAGCTACTATAGTTGCTCGTTTTTGTGGGGACATCAATTTCCTTTTTTTGATTTTTGAAAGTGTACCATCTTAAACTTATCTCCCATAATAGTAGGAGCAATTAGAGTCTTAATCTTATCTGCTTCTCTGATATAGTTAGCAGGAGTTGTCTGATTTTTAAACATCTCCAATATATCAATAAGCCCAAACCGAACCAAAGCACGAGCCTGTGTCTCATATCTATCAAGTTTAAACCCAGCCCCCTCAAAAGCATCTATCAGATGTCCAAAGTTAACATCATAAGTAATATCAGCCCTCTGATAGACCTCATCAAGCTTCAACTCCTCATCAAATAGTGGAAAAGTCTTATGCTTCTGATAGACCCGAATAGAAAAATCATTCCTCACATACCTCTCACCATAATCAAAACTAACAAAATCACAAGATTTTATCCCCTTAGCCACATCCAAAGCAAACTCCTCATAACCAACTGCCACTTCACCCTTGACCTGTCTATATTTAGATGCAAACTCTAGTAACTCCTTATCTGCCTCTCTCCACTCCACCTTATCATCAACCACAAAAGCCTGTTCCCCATCCTTTATCAACTCACAAGGAAAAGCATCAAATATCTCATTGGAGACCACAAAAGCATAATCTACCTCAACCTCATCAATATCACCAAAATGAGTAATCTCAATATCCCCTCCAAACCTCTGCTCTATATACTCTAATTGAGCCTTTTGCACCTCTAATTGTCTCTCAACAATTCCAAATTTTAGAGTTTTAACCAAGGTAGGGTCACAAGTATATAACCACTGAATCATATCACAAAGCAGATAACCCTGATGAGCACCTATCTCAATAAGCCACCCATTGCGTTTAAAACTCTCTTTTTGTATTAGGTTATAAAAATGGTTGGCGATACTTGCTCCAAAAAATGAGCTTGTGCTTACTGCTGTGTAGAAATCTCCTGCTTTTCCTATTGCTTTGAATGTTTTGTAGTAGCCCTCTTCTGCGTAAAGCCAGTTGTTCATGTATTTACTGAATTTCAATTTTTTCCTTTTTAAATTTATCAAATCTCTTTCCCACTAATTCTCTCTGTTTCTCTCCAAGCTTTTTCAAAATAAAAATATTAAATTTAGCAAAAATAAAATAGTATACTCGTGAATACTCCCTCTCCATACCCATTCCAAGCAAAATATCAGAGAATATCTTTTCTAAACTATAAGTAAATGTCTCATCACTTATCTTTTTTTGAATAAAAGAGTCTATATCTCCTCGAATTCTTCTCAAAATATCATCAACTATTTTTTTTCTGGCAATAATCAAAGAATCTCTCTCTAAATTACAAATTTCAATAGTTCTCTTTCCCCTATTTTCGAAACCCCTAACCTCACCTGTTGGTAGAAAAAACAGATATTTTTCAACTCTATCTACTTCAGGATTTAGAAGCAGAGGTTTTTCTTGTTCCAAAAGTTCCAACGGATAACACTTTTTTGAGACTAATATACCATTTGTTAGAAAATTATTATGAATATAGACTCTCTCACCCTCTATTGGAAAATGATTCCCTTTTGCTCCCTGTTGATTGCATTTAGGACAAGCCAAAAGCAGATTTGACCACTCATAACCTAACCAATAGTAGCCTTTATGAGTTGAGTCCTCTTTTACCTCTTTTTTGGGTCGATAATGCTCAATCTGCAATTCAAAACCTGCATTTATCTTAGTCTCGCAATATCCACATTTATTATGATAAATCTCTTTTAGTCTCTTTAAAACTGTTTTTTTACTATCGTTATAACAAGAAAAGCTATGTTTATTTTTCTCTTTGAGAGACAATGCTATTCTCTTTTTACAATTTTCTGTTAATAGCCCTAATGGTGGGTTATCAAAATCCTTTTTTACACTTACCATAATCTATCTCTATTCAAACAGCTCATCAGGAAAATCATCACTTCCCTTTTCAAACTCTTCTAGTCTCTTTTTTATCTCATCATTCTCTAATAATTTTTTATAATTATCTTCAGTTCGTATATCCTCTATCTTTTGGTTAGAGCTTGGTATCAACCCCTCAAAATCAAAAATAGGAGAGGTCAGAATAGTGTTTGGCAGTAGATTTTTTATATCAATATCAAGCTTATGCAGTTTAACCCCACTCTCCTTATCTCTAGTAACTTTTAGAAATACAGAGTTTTCCAATGCCCCCAAAAATGGTATCACACTATGAGTAGAGACTATAAATTGAACTTTTGGAAAAGTGTCAGATAGTAATTTAGGTAATTTTTTTTGCCAATTTGGATGAAAGTGTAAATCTAATTCATCTATAATTGCAATACCCTCTAAATCGCTTGGAGAGTTAATATCTTGTCGTTTAGATAGTCGTATAATCATATCTCCAAACATTGCAACTATACTTCTATATCCTGATGCTAACTCGTTAAACTCTACAGGTGGATGTTCTGTTCCTTGTTCATCTATCTCATAATACAAAACAATATCTCTATCTCCTTGCTCTTTTACCTCTATTTTTTCTATACTTGGCATTAAGTTACAGAGTATTTTTATAATATTTTTGAATTTATTCTGATATTTATCTCTAAAAGCGTATCTTTTTAATACATCTTCTATATTTAATAAATATCCATCATTATTAAATATAGAATATGTTTGAGTGGTTTTAGTTGTGTCTCCACCTTTTAATATATTTAGTCTTGATGAGCCATAGGCTACAAAATTTTTGAATGAGATAAACTTATTTGTTCCTAGATTGTTAATTTGATTTAAATCTCTATTTTTGAACTCAACGGCTATATTAGATAAAATAGCTTTTTTATAATCTTGATTACCATATAATCCTAGTACTAAAGATTGTAAAATAGTTGTTTTTCCAAAACCATTCTCTCCTGTCAAAAAAATCCACTGTGTATCTATTGGTATATTTTCGAATCCTGTTTTTTTAACTCCATGGAAATTTTCAACTTGGAGTTGTTTAATAGAATAGGGAAGAATTTTTTGTTTATTTACATATAAATTTTCTGAAAAGGCATTTATCAGTTTTAGATTTTTCATAACAAAATCTAAGGCACTGCTTTTTTTATTGATAAACAACTCATAAAGTTGCATTAAAATATATTGCTGTTTAGCACTAAATTTAGAGAGAAAGAATTCATGAAAATTTTCTTTCATATTTTTATGCAAAAGTGAAAACTCATTTGATTTATCAGTTGATTGTTGCAATTCTTGGAAAATAGGTTTAGCTATTTTTATCATTTCATTAGTGGTCACCCCTTTATTGACAAGTAAAATAAGATATTCCAATTTCTTTAAAAAAATATTTATTATATCTTTGCGTCTTACAATGAGGGATTCTCTATTTAGATTACAAGTATCAATAGTATATTTTCCTCTATGATTGTCTGAATGAATATAACCATCATTAGTAAAATAGAGATACTTTTCAGGGTAATCTATTTCAGGATGAAATAAAAAAGGCTTTTCATCTAAAAGAAACTTTGAATTGGCTATCCATTCTTCTATATTTTTTTGAAATTTAGTAGTGACCTTTTTCCCTTCTATTTTAAAATTATCTGCTTTATATTGACTACAAGAAGAACATGTTAAAATAAGATTACTCCATTCGTATTCCAACCAAGCATATTTTGATTTCGGTCTATATTGCTCTACAAGCAGAAGCTCATAAAGTTTACTTTCACAAAAGGAACATTTATTTTTATAAACATGATTTAATTCTTTTAATAATTTCTTATTGTAATTGTAACCAAGTTTAGATTTATCATTAAACACAGCATGTAGCATTTCATCTAAATCTAAACTGTTATTTTTTAAAGAATCAGGTATTCTATTAAAATCTTTCTCTACATGAATCATTTTTTTCCTTCATATTCTATAAAATATATACCTCGTTCCATCCTCTCTGAGGTGGAATGGATAAATAAAATTTAATACCAAAATTATACATTCCACCTGAGGACAGGTGGAACGAGATAAATTCGATACTATCCGATACTATTCGATATTTTTAGACCTTTTTTACAATTCTTTTTATTTTTACCCTCTTTTATTAAGTCTAATATGGTCATTTTGTTTCCTCCACCCTTCTATTTTATCAACTCTAAAGTTTCTTTCAAACGCTTCTCATCCCCATAAAAATACTCTTCTAACAAAGGCTCAATCTTATACTCCAAAACAAAGTCCAAATCATCATCACTCTCAATATTCATAAAATAGCTATGCCCTATCTGATAATCTTCACCCAAAGTTTTAGTAATATACTCATTTAAAGCTTTAAATATATTTTGGGCTTTAGTATATGTTATCAAATTTTCATTTGGCTTCATCTTCAAAAATGTAAATCGTCTTCGCAAAGCTATATCTATTAATGCTATAGATTTATCGGTACTGTTCATTGTGCCTATAATATATAGATTTGATGGGATTTTAAAAGGTTTTTTGGAATAAGGCAAAGTTACTTCTAGTTTATCTCTTTTATCCTCTTCTATAAGAGTAATTAGTTCTCCGAATATTTTTGAGATATTTCCTCTATTGATTTCGTCTATAACTAAATAGTAGTTTTTTAATTCACTCCTTATAATTTTATAGTTTTGAGCAGAATGAATTAAATATTTTTTCATAGCTTCATAAAGTTTAAAGTAATAAGGAGCATTTCCATGATATGAACTTTGAGATTCATAAGTGGGTTTAATATCTTGATATTTTTTAATTTTCCCATCCAAATAATCTTCAAAATCTCTCTCAATAATATCTCTCGTTAGCGATTGTTTTTTAACTCGTCCTCCAACTTTAAAAGATTGAAATTCACCGTTTATCTTTTTCTTTGCAATAATTATTAAATTTGAATCTATTGTAAACTTCTCTTCATTCTCTACTTTTTGTATAAAATCATTTAAAAAGTCTTCAAAATTAAAAAATTTATTATTTTGAGAGTTATCTAAATTCTTTTGAGCCTCTATACAAATCTCTCTAAATATCCCTTTTACAAGTTCTATATTTCCCTCTTCATTTGGTCTAAACCCCTCTATAAAATCTTCATATCCAAAGCTTTGATGAAAGGTTATAAATTTTATTCTCTCTTTTATATCAGATATATCTATACTATTACTAAGCTTATTAGTCTTAATAGTCTCAAATATATCTCTATCAGACCATCCACCCTCTATAAGACTTATGAGCTTATTTGTATTGTGGGTTTTTCCTACTCCTGCTACACCGTAGAGGATTATATTTTTAGTCTCAAATATATCATTACTTTTCTTTTCTATGTTATAGGACTTTCCAATCAATTGCTCTTTATTCAGTAATTTATATAGTTTAATACCTTTTGATAATTCAACATGATAGCTTTCATTTCCTGTAGCCTTAAATGCTATATGTTTTAAATCCATATTTTTTAAATGATTTGCATATTTAATAGCAAATAAATGTAACATTCCTGTACTATCTCTATTTTTTTTACCATTTTCATACATTTTTTTCAATATTGAAATTAATTCTTCTTCATTCATATCCTTTTTCCTTTCTATCACAAAATTTAATGTTTTTAGCACATTTCTTGCTTTTGGAGCATCAAATTTGTATTGATACTTATAAGATATAGGTTCTATATTGTTTTTTATATCACATGCAATAGCAACTATATATTTAGGTGGAAATTGTTTATTTTCAAAAACTAAATTATAATCTTTTGATACTCGTCTAGGATTTAACTCATCTTTTTTATCTAATTCTTTATATTTTTCAATAGCTTTTAGTATGTCTTCTCTTGTCAATTCATGTAAATTACACATTTACACTCTCCAATCTCTCTTTAATCTCTTCCATAAACTCATCATATCCACCACTAAAATCCAAATCCAAACTCCTAATCCTCAAATTAATCAAATCCTCACCCCTCCCAAGCTCCAAACTATCATCAATATCTACCAAATGCTTAGGATATAAAAGCATAGTATCTTTAATACCAAAATTCACCCCATAAACAAACGCCTGATACTTATCCTGCACAGATAAATCACCTCTACTAGCAATCTTCTTATACTTTGTATCAATTATCAAAGAATCGCTATATATATCAGGTCTCAAAACCAAGCTTCCATAATTGCCCTGTTTTTGTAAAACTGTTGAGCTATCTATCTCTTGATAAAGCCTACCCACAAACTTCTCAAACACCTCACTCATATCAAACAAAAAAGCAAAACTTCTATCACTACTTTTTTGTGTCATAGGAACAAGCTTTTGAAGCAACATCAAAGCTATCTCATAACTCTTTTTATACCTACTATTCATCCTATCAAAATAGATATTTAGCTTTTTGAAATCGACATTAAAATAAGTCACCTCATCAAGTATCGCTTCACATTTATGCAGATTAGAATAGGTACTAAACCTCTTAAAATAACGCAAAGCATAGAGAAAAAAACGATTCAGCTCATTATCCATACTAAACTCATCAAACTCACAATAGATATTTTGATGATAAAAGTTATTAAAGTTTTTCTCTATAATGTACTTACCTTTTAACACCTTTAGATTCTCTTGGAGTGTAATATACTGCTTAAAAAGCCCCCTTTTAAACTCATCAAGCAACCTATCAGCAAAGAGTTTAATAAAAATCTCTAAAAGATAATGCTCTTGCGTCTCTCCTTGTATAAAATCTTCATTTTTGAGCTTTATATCGTAGGCATAGATTAACATATAGATAAATGTATTTAGATTTTGAGTATTATCCGTTGTAATCTTGGGAGCTATAAAGTAGCTTTGGGTATTGATAGATAAAAAGCCACAATAGTTTTTGGGTTTAACTCCTTTGAAATTTGATTCAAAATATGGGTGTAAGGATTTGTTATCCTTTATGTATGACTCTAATTCACTGTTTTTTATATATTGGTTTTCGTATAGTATTTTCATTTATGATATAACCCTCTTTTGTTAAATCAATAACTTTATAATCGACCTATTTTGAGATGTCAATTCGATATTATTCGATATTTTTTCGATACTATTCGATACTTTTAAACTATTTTTAAGACGATAAAACAATAATATATTAATTAACAAACTTCACAACCACCCTCTTGCAACAACTTCTCTGTAAGTTCCAATAGATTGACTCTTTGCATAATCTCCCCTGCTCCAAAAAGGTCATACTCATGTTGACTTATCTCTTGATATTTGGCGATAATATCAAAAAAGTTTCCAACCTTAGTTGCTCCATTTTTGGTTTTATAGACAAACAATATAGACTCTTTGGCTACCTCATCATCCAAATAATTAAGAAGTAGAGGGCTATGAGTTGCTACTATAGTTTGGTGTGATGAATCCAAAAGAGTATCTACCAATTTTTCTACAAACTCTTGATTTATTCCATCCTCTATCTCATCAAATATCAAAACTGATTCAGTTGTTAAAAGCTGTGAGAGAATCGCCAAGATACGCAATATCCCATCACTTAGGTGTAGACTATCAGTTTTTATTGGTTTATTGTTATGTTTTTCAATCAAGGAGAGTGTTTTCCAACCTGAACGCAGGGATTTTGACTCAAAAGAGTCAATATTTGGGAAAAAATCTTTTAAAGCTTTTTGTAACTTTTCCCTTTTTCCTTTGTCTAAAGAGTTAATAAATGCTGATAGCATCTCTCCTCCTAGACCTATACTGTTTTTTGATTCTCTTGCTCGTTTTTTCATTAGAGTTGGACTTAGGAGTTCTGTTGAACGGATTTCATTGAAGAATTTATGAATACTATTTAGTTCATCTCCTAGAATATCTGATTTTAGGGCTGATAAAATAGAACCTTGATATTTAAAGTTTATTTTTCCTTTTAAAACTTTACCCTTTTCAAATAAAGTAAAATTTCTTGAATTCACTGCCATAATTGGTATAAAATTATTTTTAGAAACCTGTTTAGTAATCGTTTCCATAGAACATTTCAAACTTTTATTATTAAAATAAATTCTCCAAATATATTCTTGGTTTCTCAAAGAAAAAGTAACTGCAATATCAATCAAAGATTTCCTATTCCCATAAAAAGTTAAATCCTTTTTACTCCATCCTCTAGCATCTAACCACTCTGCTATCTCTCCTAGTGAGATAGCAGATAAAAAATCAATAGCCTGTAAAACAGTCGTTTTTCCTGCTCCATTCATCCCTATTAAAAAGCTATTTTTACTAAAATTTATCTCTGTATCTTCTAAAGATTTAAAATTCTTTATCTTTATATTAAGTAACATATTTAAAGGCATTATTTCTTCCTTTGACTATTTATAAAAGTGTACCATCTTAAACTTATCTATTTATTTTAGAGAGGATAGGAATCATACAAAAAGGAAATATTTCAAAAAGATGATAATAAGATAAGCTACTTATAAAAGTAGCTCAATTTAATAGAGTAAAACTACCTAGTTTCTATCTAAACAGTTCAAATCAGAAAAGGCCTGTTTGAGTCTATTTACCATGGATAATTCACCCTCTCTTAACCATTTTCTAGGGTCATAATATTTTTTGTTTGGTTTATCTTCACCCTCTGGGTTTCCAATCTGTCCCTGTAGATAAGCGTGATATTGTGATATATAGCCACGAATTCCATTCCAATATGCCCACTGTGTATCTGTATCTATATTCATCTTAATCACACCATACTCAATCGCCTCTCTAATCTCTGCTAGAGTAGAGCCTGAGCCACCATGAAATACAAAATCTACAGGTTTTTTATCTGTGCTGAATTTTTGCTCAATATACTTCTGTGAGTCATCTAAAATCTTTGGAGTTAGAACAACATTGCCTGGTTTATAGACACCATGAACATTACCAAATGAAGCAGCGATAGTAAATCTATCAGAAACCTTTTTTAGCTCCTCATAGGCATAAGCAACCTCTTCTGGTTGAGTATAGAGAAGTGAATTATCCACATCTGTATTGTCTACTCCATCCTCCTCTCCACCTGTTACACCAAGCTCTATCTCCAATGTTATACCCATTTTTGACATTCTCTCTAGGTACTCTTTGCTTGTTTGGATATTATCTTCTATTGGCTCTTCGGATAAATCAATCATATGAGATGAAAATAGAGGTTTGCCAAAAGCTTTGAAATGCTCCTCACTAGCCTCCAAAAGAGCATCTATCCAAGGTAACAATTTTCGTGCTGCATGGTCTGTATGTAGAACAACAGGGAGACCATACGCTTTTGCCATAGTATGCACATGTTTTGCACCTGATATAGTTCCTAAAACAGCCCTCTGTTTACTAGAGAGTCCTTTACCTGCATAGAAATCACCTCCACCATTGGAGAACTGAATAATAACTGGTGAATTTACTTTTGATGCAGATTCGAATACGGCATTGATAGAAGAGCTACTAACTACATTTACAGCAGGTATTGCAAAACCTTCCTTTTTTGCAATAGAAAATAGTTTCTGAACCTCATCACCACTCAATACCCCTGTAGGGATAGAGTCTAATACTTTTTGAGTCATATATATAACCTTTAAAATTTTTTCACTATTTTACACTAATATTTGCAGATTTTCTCAATTTTTTACTTAAGTTTTTCAAACCCTCTTTAAATTTTTTCAATTTAAGAGAATTTGCTATCTTATCTTTGACTTTTGAAAACTCCATCTTTCCTGCAGGTTTTTTATCTGTCAAATAGATTACATGATACCCAAAATGTGTCTGAACAGGTATATGTGTAAAGTCTCCTGGACTCAAAGCAAATGTAGCATTAGAGAACTCTGGAACCATTTGGTCTTTTGCAAACCAACCTAAATCACCACCATTTTTGGCACTAGGTCCTGTTGAACAGCTCTTTGCAAGTTCAATAAATCTCTCCTTTGGATTGGAACTATACTCTAATTTTTTAATAATATCTCTAGCCTCACTCTCTGTTGATACTAAAATATGTCTAGCTGATGCTGATGCTGATTGGTAAAATTTACTGTCATTTTCTCTATAATATCTCTCTATTTCACTATCTTTTACTACTATATCTTTTAATCTATTTTTCATCCATATATCAAGTATTAGATTCTCTTTTACTTTTTCAAGCTCTATAGCAAACTGTGGGTCTTTCTCTATACCATCTTTTTTTGCCACTTTGATGTAGAGTTCTCTCTCCACCAACTGATTAATAACCTTCTTTTTCTGTTCACTGTTCATAAATGAGTATCTAGCTCCAGGAATACTTTTGGAGACAAATCTCTCAACATCATTTTGCGTTATATCTTTGCCGTCTACAGTTGCAACTATATCTGTCGCAACAACACTCAATGTTAACAGTAGATTTATAAATAAAAGTTTATACATCTTCATAAAGTCCTTCTATATAAAGTTCGCCACATATTTTAACCATTATAACTTAAAATGATAAACGATTTGTTAATGATTTTTATCTAATTTTAAGCCATCAGATATAAAATTCTACATGAATAAAATTAGAAAAACAGCAAAAATTAAAAAAGCAACAAAAAAAGAGATAGAGGCTATAAAAGAGCTTTTTTTAGAAAACTATCCCAATTCAGTCACAGAGTTAAACTACAAAAACCTATATGAACTCCTAATATCAGTTATGTTATCTGCACAGTGTACAGACAAAAGAGTCAACATAATTACCCCTGCTCTGTTTGAAAAATACCCAAATATCATAGCTCTAGCCAATGCAGATATAGATAGAGTCAAAGGGTTTATAAAATCCTGCTCTTTTTATAATAACAAAGCAAAAAACATCATAAAAATGGCACATAGTGTTGTAGAAAACTACAATGGAGAGATACCACTAGAGCAAAAAGAGCTTATAAAACTAGCAGGAGTAGGACAAAAGACTGCTAATGTTGTAATGATTGAGTATGCAGGTGCAAATCTAATGGCAGTAGATACTCATGTATTCCGTGTTGCACACCGTTTGGGACTAAGTGATGCCTCTACAGCTACAAAAACCGAAGAGGAGCTAACCCAAAAGTTCAAAACAGACCTACATAGACTTCATCAAGCTATGGTTCTCTTTGGTAGATACAGATGCAAGGCTCTTAAGCCTGATTGTCATGAGTGTTTTATGGCTCCTTATTGTAAAAGCAAGGAGAGATTTAAGGTATAATTATGAGATTAATTTAAATCCCTGCCTTTTTATACCACTGCATAGCAATATGTATATCTTTTTTGACCCCATAGCCCTTCTCATAGGCTATACCAAGTGCATATTGTGCCTTTTTTACACCCTTTTTTGCAACCTTTTTGAACCATTTTGCAGCCTCTTTATAATCCTTTTTGATACCTTGTCCTCCAGCATAAGCCACTGCTACATGATACTGTCCCTCTATATCATTTAAGTTTGCTGCTTTTCTGTAATACTCATAGGCTTGAACCTTATCTTTTTTAACAGCATACCCATTGGCATACATATTGCCTAGATTATTCATAGCCTTTGCAGAGCCATTTAGAGCTGCTTTTTTATATAGTACAAATGCCTTTTTTAAATCTCTTTTGACACCATGACCATTTTGATACATCTCTCCTAACTTATTTTGAGCATCTACATTTCCACTCTTTGCCGCTTGGATATACCATGAGACAGCCTTTTTTTCATCTCTAGCTAATATCTTACCCTGTTGAGATATAACAGCCAATTTATATCTAGCATCACCATTACCTATTTTAGCAGCTGTTTGATAATATCTAACGGCTTTTGCTGGGTCTTTTTTTACCCCTTCACCCCTTCTATACATATCACCCAATCTATCTTTTGCATAAGCATCACCATGTTTTGCTGCCTTATCATACCAATAGGCTGCTTTTCTCTTATCCTGTTTTACCTTTTTACCCTCATTATATAATCTAGCCAAGGTATACTCTGCATCTTGATGGTACTGTTTAGAGGCTTTTAGATAGTAGCTTATCGCTTTTTTCATATCCTGTTTGACCCAATATCCATTATCATAAGCGACTCCTACATGATACTGTGCAGGTGCATAGTTCATCCTAGCTGCCCTTTTAAAGTAGTAAAAAGACCTCTTCAAATCCTGTTTGACTCCTCTACCCAAAGCATACTTCATCCCTATATTATCTAGTTGTTCAGCAGATATTCGTGAATTTCCCAAACTCCCCCTTGCTGATAAAATCATCGTAAAAAGTGTCATAAGCAAAAAAATTTTTCTCATAAAATTTCCTTTTTTTTTACAATTGTAACATTAAAAGTATATATTTTATTTTATTCTGTTAACTATATGATTAACTACTTCAAATATCTTATCTACAGAATCTAACTTCACCCTCTCTCTAATTGAGTGAGGATAAGAGATAGTAGGGCCTATAGATGCAATTTTTATATCGGGATATTTTTGGGAGATAACCCCACACTCCAACCCTGCATGTATCGCTTTGTACTCGCTTTTGCCAAATATACTACTCATAGACTCATTTACAATCTCTGTAAACTCATTAATCTCTGGTCTCCATGATGGATATTTATACTCCTCCCTATATTCAAAACCAAATCTATCAAATAGAGCTGTAGTATCTTTGCAAATCTGATTCAATCCATCAGAGGACATCGCTCTAGCACTTGACTCTACAGAGAACTCTCCATCTTCTGCTGTGACTATAGCTAGATTTATACTTGTATCAGGTAAATTAAATTCATAGTTATAGTTATCTACACCATGTTTAAAAGAGTTCAAAAACTTTATAAACTTAGATGAGTCATAAAATTTTAGGGTATCTACAGAAACCACCTCTATAGTCACCTTATCTATACTCTTTAACTCTTGGGATGAAGTAATAGTAGCAAAGGCAGATGAGGGTATAGAGTTTCGTCTCTCTCCACCATTAAATGATGAGATTGCTATTGATTTATCAGATAAGTACTCTGCTAAAACCTTAATAGCATTGGGAATTCCTCTATCTATATCTACACCAGAGTGTCCACCATCCAATCCACTTACACTAACATTATAATAGTACTCCATCCTAGAGACCTCATCCATAGTCCCTTTTGCCAAAATGTCAGCACCACCTGCACAACCTATACAGACCTCTGCTTCATCTTCAAAATCAAGATTTAGCATATATCTACTCTTTAACTCAAAATCCAAAGCAGATGCACCTACTAAACCTATCTCCTCATCAGAGGTAATCAAAAACTCCATCTCCTCACCTCTATCCATCAAAACCATCATCATAGCTATAGCCATGCCATTATCAGCCCCTAGTGATGAGTTCTTTGCAGACATCCAACCATCTTCTATATATGTCTCTATTATAGGTGCATCTCCTACACATACCATATCATAGTGTGCTTGAAGTGCCAATTTTGGCTCTCCTCTTTTTATAAATATATTTTTAACTCCATCTATCTCTACACTATACCCTCTTCTCTTGGCAAAATTCTCTAAAAACTCTAAAAGTCTATCTGCCTCTTCACTACAGTGTGGAATCTCTGTTAGAGATATAAAGTGTTCTATAATTCTATCTTGCATATTTTCTTCTCTTTTTTAATGAAATTATAACATAAGGCTACAATTACACACAAACACCACTTTTACTATATATAATTCTAATATCATCTCTTAAGAAAGGGGTATGAAATTGAAAAATAAATTAATCATACTATTGACCATAACACTACTATTTTTATCTGTAAAAGCAAAAGAGTTAAATATCTTTAGAGCAGTAGATAATCAAAATAGTTTTAAGATAACTAAAGGAAATCATAATACTCTACCAAGTAGTACCGATATGCTAAATGAGACTATAAAAGAGGGCAAAAAGCTTTTTACAGAGAAGCTACAGAAGTATTGTGAAATGAGTGGTGGGAGATTTGCACTAACCTACTCCCAAGATGAGTGGGAAGAGATAGCAGAGGCAGGTAGATTTAATGAGACAACTTTAGAGATATGTCCAAAGCTAAGAAATAGATACCAAGCACAATGGACTCCAACTCTATATCAGTTTGCATATATGTATGCCAAAGATAGTGGAAATATCCCATCATCTTAAATTTTATGACAATCTGACATATTTTAAGACTTTTTCTAATTTTTATAATATTATTACAAATCAAAAATATTATTAATTAAGAAGAAAAAGTAATGGCAAAGAAAAAAACCCTATTTGAGTGTCAAGCGTGTGGATTCCAAAGCCCTAGATGGCTAGGTAAATGTACAGGATGCAACCAGTGGGACACCATGTTGGAGCTATCCACAGAGCAGATAAAATTTGTAGAAGAGATAAAAAAGAGTTCAAAATCCAACCCTAAACAGAGAGCTATACCCATCACAGAGGTAAAACAGGAAAATATCCAAAGAGTATCATCAGGTAGTAAAGAGTTAGATTTAGTGCTAGGAGGGGGTATTGTATCTGGTTCACTAACCCTAATAGGTGGTAGTCCAGGGATTGGTAAATCAACCCTACTCCTAAAGATAGCAGGAAACTTAGCCCAAAAAAAATCCAATGTCCTATATGTATCAGGAGAGGAGTCAGCAGGACAGATAAAACTCCGTGCTGATAGATTGAATGCAAATCACCCTGAGTTATTTCTATTGCCCGAGATAAATCTACAATCCATTCTACAAGAGATAAATAGTAAAAAATACACTTTTATAGTCATAGACTCTATCCAAACCCTATACTCCGAAGAGACCACTTCATCACCTGGGTCAGTTACACAAGTTAGAACTATTACATTTGAGCTAATGAGAGTAGCAAAGAGCTTGGATATACCGATATTTATTATAGGGCATATCACAAAAGATGGCTCTATAGCAGGCCCTAGAGTACTGGAGCATATGGTAGATACTGTACTATATTTCGAAGGAGACCCAAATTCAGAGCTTAGACTACTAAGGGGATTTAAAAACCGTTTTGGAAGTACCAATGAGGTGGGAATCTTTGAGATGAGTAAAAATGGTCTACTAGATGCCCAAACCATGGCAGGGAGATTTTTTAACAAAAAAAAGCTATCATCAGGTTCAGCCCTAACAGTAATGATGGAGGGAAGCAGACCAATAGTTATAGAGATTCAAGCCCTAGTTAGTGAAGCCTATGGTCACCCCAAACGAAGCTCCACAGGTTTTGATAATAATCGTCTCAATATGCTACTAGCTCTATTAGAGAAAAAACTAGACCTACCACTAGGAACTTATGATGTATTTGTAAATATATCAGGAGGAATCAAAATAAACGAACCTGCCACCGATTTGGCTATTATCGCCGCTATCCTAAGCTCATACCGAGATAGAGAGCTAAGTGCAGAGACTCTGTTTTTAGGAGAAGTGAGTCTCACAGGTGAGATAAGAGAGGTATCTGCTCTAGCCCAACGACTCAAAGAGATGAATACACAGGGGTTTACAAAGGCTGTTATCCCTACAAAACCGTTAGAGGAGACCCCGATTAAGTGCTATATAGCCAATGAGGTATCAAAAGTAGTTGAGTGGATGTGACACAATTATTAACTATACTTTAGATATAATAAAAGAAAAGGATTTGTTATGCTAAAAAAAACTATTTTAATTTTACCTCTACTTCTAACCTTAGCTACAGCTACTAACCCTAGACCTTTAATCCAATTTGGTTTTGAAAGTGGTGGTGATGAGCTTGTCACTATAGACCATGATTATAAGAGTGATTATACTATAGATGCAGGTGATGGTTTTAGACTTGAGCTAGGTATGGCAATAGATGACCCCATTGGGATGTTAGAGTTAGAACTTCTAGCAGGTTACAAATTTGATAGCGATAGTGCAGATAATGGCGATGTCACTTGGAGCATGATTCCTCTATCTGCTATAGGATTTATCAAAATCCCATACTGGAAATTTGGTGCAGGAGCAACCTATCATATTAGCCCAGAACTAGATGGAAACTTTGGTAGTGATGATATACAGTATGATTTCGAAAATGCTCTAGGAGGAGTTATACAGATTCAATATGAACCTATAGATGCTTTTGCACTAGGACTTAGAGCAACTTTTATAGAGTATAAACTAAAAGAGGACAATAGCCAAACAGCAAGTGGAAATAGTATTGGATTTATAGGAACATTTAAATTTGGAGGTAAGCGTTCTCGGTTTAGATAATTTCATATAGGTATAACCACCAAATTTTTATCTCTTTTATATATAATTCCAAATTATTTTATTAGGAATACAATATGTTATTAAAATTAGGAATCCCAAAAGGGAGCCTCCAAAGCTCAACCATCAAAATATTTGCAGAGGCTGGTTATGATATAAAGGTCAAAGAGAGAAACTACTATCCAACAGTAGATGACCCCGAGATTGAGTGTATGCTTATTCGTGCACAAGAGATGGCTAGATATGTTGAGGGTGAACAGATAGATTGTGGTCTCACAGGGCTAGATTGGATAAAAGAGAACCGTGCTGATGTAATAGAGGTAGCTGAGCTAACCTATGCCAAGCAGAGTTTTAGACCTATTAGATGGGTTTTAGCCGTCAAAGAGGGTTCACCATACAAAAGTGTAAAAGATTTAGAGGGTAAAACTATCGCTACAGAGGTTGTCAATCTAACAAAAGACTATCTAGCATCTCATGGAGTTAGTGCAAATGTAGAGTTTAGTTGGGGAACAACAGAGGTAAAAGTACCAGAGTTAGCAGATGCCATTGTAGAGATAACAGAGACAGGCTCATCACTAAGAGCAAATGATTTAAAAATCATAGATACTGTACTAGAGACCACTACACGCTTTATAGCAAATAAAAAAGCTTACCAAGACCCAGAAAAAAAAGCAAAAATAGATAGAATAATTATGATGCTCCAATCAGTCATAGATGCTGTACCAAAGACATGTCTAATGCTAAATGCTCCAAAAGATGAGCTAGAGGCTATATTGGAGATACTTCCAAGTGAAAATCCAACAGTCTCAACTCTTGCCTCTGGTGATTGGATTGATATAATGGCTGTAATGGATAAAAAAGAGGTTAGATACATCATCCCAAAACTAAAAGAGCATGGAGCTAAATCTATTGTGGAGATTCCTGTATCTAAAATCGTAGAGTAGATTAACTCTATAAATAGACTAGAGAAGAGTCTCTAGTCTAAAATCTAATTGGAAATCTTTACAGTCAAATAGTTAACTGCAATAGATATATCTATTAACATATCACTCTTTTGATGTAAAGAGTTGTAGTAGTCAAAGTCAAAATCAATCTCTCGTAGGTATTTATCTAATGCTATATCTACAGATTCATCTTTTCTTTTGAAATTTAGTAAATCTTTGGTTGCTTTTGATGTTAGAGAACGGACAATTGTATCTAGTTGACTTTTTATCATCATATCACTAGGTTTTGATACCTCCATCTCCTCCAAACTTGTTACAAAATCTACTATTTTTAATTTTTTACTTATAGAGAAAAATGATTCAATCACCTCATTAAAACTATGAGTTGAACTAAATTCAATTTTTAGTATCTCTGCAATAAATTTAATATGTTTAATTATATTTAAAAATAGGGCTATATCTTTATCTAAATTTTTGTATTTTATACAATCATTTACTACTATCTCTTTTAAAACTCTATCGATACTATTTTTATATGATAATATAGTTCCAAAATTTAGCTCCTCCTTATTTAACTCTATCATAGAGTTTAGTGCATAAACTATAGAATTCTCTATCATAATAAATGTCTTATATTGATTCTCAATAGATACTTTAAAATCACTATGAAATAGTCGTTTTCTAGTCTGAGTTGCATCAAAAAGCCTATTTAAGATTAGATATGATTTAATCTTCATCAAAAATTTATCATGACCTAATTGATTATAATCTGATATAAATGTTGAACCTGCTGCATTTATTATTTTGTTTGAAACTATCATAGCAATTATCTCTTTTCGCAAAGGGTGAAGAGATAACTTATCTTCAAATTTTGCAAGAATATCTTTTGGAAAATACTTATATAGGTAATAGTCAAATGCTTTACTATCTATCATATTAGACTCTAATAGTAATTTTTGGATAAATATTTTTGAATATAGTATCAAAATACTCAACATTGGTCTAATTATCTTCCCGTCATATCTCTCTAGTGTTTTAAGTTGAAATGTTCTCTTGTCAAAAAACTCTAAATTTTCAGATAGTATATTTACAGCCTCGGTAAATAGGTCATAATTCTCTTTTGACCTCTGCTCATCCAATGATATAACTAAAGCCTGTCTATAGTTTGTATTCAATACTGTCTCTACAACAAAATCTGTTGACTCTTTTAATAAGTTATGCTCTGGATTTAACACACCTCTCTTCTCTAGTATATTAAATAGAATCTTGAAATTTACCTCATGGTCACTTGTATCAACTCCTGCTGAGTTATCAATAGAGTCTAGGTTTATCTTTCCACCATTTAAAGAATACTCTATTCTAGCTTTTTGAGTTACAGATAGATTTGCACCTTCGCAGATAGTAAAGGCTCTAACATCACAAGCATCTATTCTCACAAACTCATTCTCTTTATCTCCTATCTCTAGATTACTCTCATCTGTGCTTTTAATATAAGTACCAATCCCACCCATATAGAGCATATCAACTTTTAGACTTAGTACTCTTCTAGCTAACTCATCTGCTCCAATAGTATCCTCATGATAATCTAGTAACTCTTTTATCTCAGGGCTTAATTTTATAGATTTGTTATTTCGAGAGAAGACACCTCCACCTTTTGAGAACTTTTTATACTCACTCCAGTGACTATTATCTGCTTCAAAGAGTCTTTTTCTCTCTTTGTATGAGGCAAGAGGGTCTGGATTTGGGTCTATAAATATATCTTTTTCAGATATAGCACCCACAACTTTGAAGTACTTACTATCTATCATACCATTTCCAAATACATCACCACCCATTGAACCAACACCAACAACTGTAATTGACTCTTTATAAAAATCAATACCCTTCTCGATAAAAAATCTATGAGTCGATTTGAGAGAACCTTTGGCTGTAATACCTAATTTTTTATGGTGATAACCATTATTACCCCCACTAGCAAATGAGTCTTTTAACCAAAAACCTCTCTTGATAGCTATATCATTAGCTACATCACTCATAGAAGCCGTTCCTTTATCTGCAGCTACTACAAAATATGTATCTTTTTCGTCATAAGCTATTACTCTATCATCTTTTAAACTTCCATCCTCATTGTTTACCAAATCAAGTAGACCATCTATATATGAACTATAACACTCTGTGAATCTCTCCATTGTGATATTTTCAGAGTTTCTAATAATAAATCCACCCTTTGAACCATTTGGTACAATAACAGCATTTTTTGCCTCTTGTGCTGTCATTAGAGATTTGACCTCTTCACGATAATCACTATATCTATCTGACCATCTAAGCCCTCCTCTACATACATATCCTGTTCGTAGATGTATACCTGCTATATCTTTTGAGAAGACAAATGCCTCAATATTTGGTTGTGTCCCTTTGAGTAAATGTTTAATATTTTTCGTCTCTACTTTAAATGATATAGTATCTTTTTTGAGATAGTAGTTTGTTCTAACTATATTATCCAAAATCAAAAGAAGCATCTTTGCCATCTTATCATCATTGATATTTTCAATATCTCTTAGAGAGCTTAGAAGTCTCCTTCTTGCACTCTCTATTTTTGCCTCTCTAGCTTTTATTTGTGGGTCAAATTTGGCTTTGAAATAGTCCAAAGAGTGCTTTGTAAACTGAATATAGTTAGTAATTAATCGAGTAATAATCCGAGTAAAATTATACTCTGGATTAAGTTGGTCTTGATACTCTGCTAATGCTCTAAATAGTTTTATCTCTCTCAAAGAGAAGTTTGTACTATACGCCAATCCCAAAAGCTTACATTTTGTTGGCATCTCACCATTTAGAGCCTTTGCAATAACACTTTTGATATGCTTACCGTTTTTATTAATCAGTTTACTATCTATATTTATCAAAGTAAACTTTGCAACAAATATAGAGTCTATCTCAAAAGCCACCTGTTTCTCTATCTCAAACCCTACAGAGTCCAAAATCGGATAAAGTTCCGATAAAATCAATTTTTCATTAGAGTAAAACTTGATAATACTATCATCAATTATATCTACAAAGGTATCGGATGATTCCAAAAACTCTTTGATTTTATTATCTATTACTAACTCATTATCATCTACTAATTGTATATATTCTTTTGTATTTTTTCTTTTTGTCATTTAATCTTAATTCCTAAGTTATTTTTTATAGTCTATTCCATGGAATTATATCTAAGTTTCTTTTAAATAAATATAAGCAATAAAGTGATTATAATTACTATATGATTCATACTAGCACATTTAAACCAAATTTTTTTATAAAAAACAGACATATACAGACCCTGTTTGCAACCTATTTTAGAAGACAAAGCAGACCAAAAATTCAAACAGAGAAATTCTACCTAAAAGATGGTGATTTTGTAGAGACGGTATGGCAAAAGAGGGGACTCAAAGATGGTAACCCTATCGTCGTACTATTTCATGGACTTGCAGGTTCAATTGACTCACCATATATTATTGGTCTTATGAATGCACTAAAATCCCAAAACTATGCTTCTGTGCTTATGCACTTTAGAGGTTGTGGAGAGAAGGAGAATCTACTCCCTAGAGCATATCATAGTGGTGATACAGGAGATGCAAAAGAGTTTATTAACTATCTCAAAAAAGAGTACCCATCATCCCCTCTATATGGTGTGGGATTCTCCATAGGAGGGAATATGCTTCTAAAACTCCTAGGAGAGTGGAGAGAGAAGTCACTATTGGATTTGGCTGTTTCTATCTCAGCGCCAATGAGACTAGATATATCTGCTGATACTATAGAGAGAGGCTTTGCAAGAGTATATCAATCCTATCTATTAAAACCTCTAAATCAGATGCTATTGAACAAATATAAGAAATTTAATATGGAAACTATCTTAGGCATAGATAAATCAAGAGTAAAAAAGATAAAAACCATAAGAGAGTTTGACGAGCTATATACATCCAAAATACATAAGTTCAAATCAAGTGAGGAGTACTATACAAAATGTTCAGCAAAACAGTTTTTAAAAGATATTAGAACCCCTACCCTAATCATTCACGCCTTGGATGACCCATTTATGACTCCAAAGATAGTATCTTTTTCAATAGAAAATCATAGAAAATAGAATTTTTAGCTCTATTTA
>CAZSHP010000007.1:0-46229 GCA_964606545.1 uncultured Sulfurovum sp.
CTTGGTTGTATAGTGAGTCTTGGTTAGTTGGTATTATGTTGTTTTTTTTCATTATTTTTTTACAACCTTATTTTCCATTTTACTCAATTCTTCTTTATTGATTTTTAATTTTTTTTCCCAATTTTCATTATATTTTTCCTCTAATTCTTTTTCTATCATTGAGACTACACCTTGCTTATATTTTATTGCCATTTGTAAATTATTATGTACTTTAAAAAAATATGACAGTACATTAATAGCCTGTATATATCTACCATTTCCAGAACCTTTTCCATATTCAATTTCCGAATTCATCTTACGAAACTTTTTTCTTATGTTTATTGAAGCTTTTAAAAGGTCAAGAATCTTGTTTGTTTCTTTACGATTAAATCTATTCTTAAGAATATCTTTTTTTATCAACTCATGAATAGTATCATCTAGTCTATAACTTACAAAAAAATGTTCTTTATCTATATTTTTTATCGCTATTTCATTCAATTCATTGTCTTTTTCAAGTATTTTTCTTGCTATTTTTATACTTTCTTTCTCTATTTTTGGATTTTCAAGAGCCGTAATTATATGCCAGTGATAATATTTATACTTAGGTTTTATAATTCTAAATTTTATTTCTTCTTCCCAATTATCTAATATAAATTGAGAAAAATCTTTTATTCTATAAGGTTTATCTTTGAAAACTAATAAACAAGCATTATACAAAACTCTATTATCAATAAAAAATTTCATGTCTCTTTTAGTAAAATTTCTTTTTAAAAAATTTAATATTTTTAAAGCATTTTTTTCTCTTAATCTTCTATTATCTATTTCTGTATATAAAATTTGTGCTTGTATTGCGTTTGTAAAAATATGTAATTTTGGTTTTCCTCTATTTGTTTTAGATTCTAATATATTTTCTGCAAATTTTTTTCTTTTTTCATTATCAGGAGAAAGAAAGGACAGACAACTATTAAACAGATAAGGATGTGGGTTATCCTTATTGATATATTTTTCGGCAAATTCTTCTGCTTTCTTTTCTTCTTTGTCTAAAATATCTAAACATTTAATTGCTATACCATTTTCAAGAGTCTCTATATCTTTTTCTATATATTTTCTAGCAAATATTTTTATCTCTTTTGAATTCTTATCTAAAATATTCAAACATCTATAACTTACATAATCATCTAATAAATCCATATCTTGCTTAATATACTCTTCTGCAAAGTTTCTAACTATTTCTGAATCTTCATCTAATATCTTCAATATTTTAGAGACTAAACTATTATCAACTTTATTTATATTATCAATAATAAATTTAATATATTTTTCAAGGAACTTATTACTTTTAATTGAGTTCTTATTTAATATATCAAGACATTTTTTGGCAATATTACTATCAAGCTTTTCAATATTTTTTTCTTCTAAATATTTTTTAGCAAACTCTTGTACCACTTTTGAACTTTTACCTAAAATATCCATATATTTTAAAATTAAATCATTATCAAGATTTTGAATATCCTGTTTAAGATATTTTGGAGCAAGAACCGTAGAAACTTCGTGAATGCTTCCTGTATTTTTTATCCAAATTGAAACAAAAGGATTTTCATTCGTTTTAGATAATTTTTCTGCTACTATTTTTTCATCTAATTCTAATAAGTCAATTATTTTTTTTATTTCAGATACCCCTAACTGTTTTTGTTTATAGAGAATATTTTTTGAAATCTTTTTTACATCTTTCTCTTTAAATATATTTTGATAATTATTATAAAAATAACTATCTTCTATATCAATATCTGACCAATTACCATCATATTTCTTTTTATATTGTTTTCTAATTCTCTTTTTATAGTTATATTCACCATTATCCACTTTTTTTATGTAATAAGCCTGTAAATCATGTACATGATAAAATATCTTACCTCGAATGTTATCTTTAAATAATAAAGAGGCATCTATAAATCCATCAATAATATCTAAATACTCCTCCTCACCCCAATCCCAATATGTTTTTAATGTTTCTTTTGGAATAGATTTTATACTTTGAAAAATATTTAAACTTAAATATTTATCTCTATATTCACTATCCAAATAATTTACACTTAAATCTATAACTTTAAAAAGGTTTTCATGTTGAGGTGTATCAGGATTTATATTTTTAAGCTTTTCAAGTTGTGCTTTTTCTAATTTTTTTAATACACTCTCCCAATTTTCTTTGTCTTTTCCTTTTAAAATATCACCAATAATATTGATTGCTAGAGGTAAATCACCACATTTTTCAAGTATTTGTTCTGCAAGAAATAACAAATTATCCTTAATTTTTCCTACTCTTTTTTCAAGTAATTTTATTGATTGTTCTCTATTCAAGAGGTCTATTTGATATTCTTTTGCTCTCATCCCTCTAACTATTCTTCTATCTCTTGTTGTTATAAGTATTTTAGATTTTCTACTTTTAATTCTAACAAAACGGTTTATATCATTAATATTCCAAACATCATCAATTATAAGTAGAGCTTTTTTATTTGTAAAAAATTTTTCTATATCATATTTTATAGTTTCAGGATTAGAATTTTCTATATTAAAATAATAAAAAAGTTGATGTTGAATATCTTCAATATTCAATTTTTCTCCTAAATATAGGAAATAGATACCATCTTTAAAATATTGTTTAACATCTTCATCTTCACTTAATTCTATAGCAAAAACAGATTTTCCAATTCCTCCCATTCCAGATAATCCAATATATTGATTATTATTCTCTAACAAAAGTTTTTTTATTTTACTCATATCTTCTTCTCTTGGAAGATAGTCTGATGATAATTTATTAGAATTTTTATCTAACTGTTTTTCTCTATAATCCAACAAATTTAATTTACTAATAGGAATCCCTTTTCCTCCTAAATCAGTATGTATATCTCTTGAATATTTGACAATGGCACAAACTTTACCTGTATCAAGATTTAAAATAGCAGAACCACTATACCCTGATTGAAAATTACCATCTTTAAACTTGTATAAACCATCTCCTGTTTTTATCTTTTTACTTTCACTATTAAAAGATAGTGGCTCTCCAAATATTTCATCTTCATCATTATTAGGTTTAGGAAAACCATAACAAATATACCCATTTTTACTCTCTACTTCTCCATCTATTTCAACAAATTTCTCATTATTGATATAAGCCTCTAAAACAGCTACATCACTTTTTTCATCTTTATCTAAAACTTCTGCTTCATATCGATTTCTTTTCCAAAAAATTTTTATATCCTTAGAATTAGCAATAACATGATAACAAGTTGCTATTCGATTTCTTTCTATAAAAAAACCTGTTCCTATTTCACTTTCTTCTTCACTTTCAACTGTTTCTATTCTTACAGTACACTCTTTAAGCATCTTCTCTGTCATAATCTTCCCCCCTCTCATAATTCAAAATACTTTTGTTATAAGCTCTAAAACTATATAATCCATTATTCTCTAATGAATATCTCTCTTCCTCTTTTTTTGAGATTTTTTTTCTTACCAAATCTTTATAATTAAAAATAAATTCTATATTTTTAGCTCTATTCTTATGATTTAAAATCAATGCAAATGTCTCTTTATTTGGATGATTATTATTTTTGCTTTTTCCCTCTGTCAAACTAATAAATTTAGATGTCTCAACAATATCTAAAAAATCCGAATTGATATTATTTTTACTCCCATGATGAGACAATTTAACAAATTCAACTTTTAATCTATTAGATTTTGAATAATTGAGATTATTTAATGATTTATTAACAGTTTCAATATTAGCATCTCCCAAAAAGAGAAACTGTTTATTTCCATATTTTAATATAAAAGCAATACTTGACATATTAGCTAACTCACTATCTTTCCCAAAAATAGTTGAGTCAATATCAATATCACTCAATAATTTATTATTCTTAACAGTTCTTTTATATGAGATGTTTTTTGCTTCTATATTATTACAAAACTCTGCTTTTTGATTTTTAGGTTCTTCTCTTTCCAAATTTTCTAAATCTATCTCTAATGGAGAAAGAAGTGTTAATTCTATTTCATTATTAATTATATATTTTTTCTTATCAAACTTATCTTTTAAAAAAATATCATCTTTTACAGGTATTTTATGTTTTTCTAAGAGCTTATCAAAAAGTTTAGCATTACCATAACCTATATTCACATTTTTATTTTGTCTAGCTCTCACACTTCTCATAGAATTAAACCATAACTCTTTTATTTTTTTTCTACTTTCTTTGTGATTTTTAACCATCTCAATCAAACCACATATATGGTCTTTATCCATGTGTGTTAAAACAACTAAATCTAGTTTTTTCAATTTAACAACTTCTTTATCAATTACATACCGATAATTTTTACCAAAACCTGCATCAATTAAAAGATTTGTACCTTTTTTTGTAGATATTAAAATACTATCCCCATCTCCTGCTTCAAAAAATTTAAATTTTATTCCCATCAAATCAAACTCCCTTTTCTAAATATTTAACCAATAAACATTATATCTCTATCCCCCTTAAATAAAAATATCACTATTTAAATACGCTACAATACCCAAAAATGAACTATCAACGAGGAGATATTTTGTTGTAGGGTGGTGCTTTTTAAGCCCACCGTTTAAACAATCAAATATTTTTTTGGTGGGCATAAATGCACCACCCTACGACTCTAAAATGCTAACTACTTCTAAGAGATTATGAAATATGTCAGATAAACCTACTCAAAAAAAGCCTCAACTCCAATACTATGAGCAACAGTATCATGATAATAGCTATTCTCTGTAACTCCATATAGTGTTACCATTACAGTCCAAATAGAGCCTCTGTAACCTGTCTGTTCATAGAAAAGTTCGGCTCTATCTCTTAGTGTCGTGGCGTACTGTTTGGTGATGGTAAATGGTCGATTGTGAAATTTGCACTCAATTAGACAAATCACATCATCTGCTCTCTCTAAAACTATATCTACTTGTGTTCCTCTCTTTGTATTAGTTGTTGACCAGTAGTAACTTCGTGTTAATACACCTGATATACCCAATGCTTTTTTTATCTGATAGATATGAGTGTAACAGATATTTTCAAAAGCAAATCCCAACCAAGTTTTATAAGCTCCAGAGCTATATATGGTTTGGAAGTAGTTTCGGTTTTGAACCAAATCAACCATAGCTGTACTCTCTACCCATTTGGTAAAAAAGTAGATAAAGGGGTCTTGGATGCTGTATCGTGTGTCTCGTTTCTTTTGACCATATTTGTAGCGTTTGATTAGAAATCCTGACTCCTCTAACTCTCTAAGAGCATTAGATAGAACCGAGCCTAACTTTAAATCTCTCTTTTTACCAAGTTCTGTAATAGTTAGTCCACTCCAAGTGATTGATAGA
Source organism: uncultured Sulfurovum sp. (assembly GCA_964606545.1). Taxonomy (GTDB): domain Bacteria; phylum Campylobacterota; class Campylobacteria; order Campylobacterales; family Sulfurovaceae; genus UBA1140. The sequence goes on from CAZSHP010000007.1 coordinate 5,360, forward strand.
TGTTTGATAATAGTCTCGTGTGTATGATGTCTTTTGAAAAGAGTTGCAAAGAGATTAAAATATTCAGCTCTCAAAACCCCATGTTGTTGGAAAAAGAGTCTGTTTATATTTTGAACAAAAGAGAGATTTTTTTGCAAGAGTTTTAGATAGTGTGCTACCCCTCCTAGAGTCATATAGTAATCCATTATATTTTTATGAGTCAATCCTATATGTCCCAACTCTTCCAAAAAAGCTTTGGTTTCAGGCAGAGTAAAAGCCTTTAGATGAATAATCGCTGTCACACGATTTGCCAAAGAGCCGTGGTCTTGTATGATATGGTTAATAATCCAAGAGGTAGCACTACCACACACTACCAAAAATATATCCTCTCGCTTTGAAGCAAAATCATTCCAAAAGAGAGACAAAGCACTCTTGAACCCACTATTTTTCATCTCGGCTAACCACGGTAACTCATCCACAAAGATAACAAACTTACACCCTTTTGGAATCTCTACCTTTTCTATACTCTGCTGTAACAGAAAAAAAGCATCATCCCAACTCTCCAAAGATGATTTATCCTTACCAAATGCCAAAGCGTATTTGTTGGCAAAATTATTGAGGTGAGATTTTAGATTAGCACCATATGCACCTGTAACCGAAAAAAAAGGACAAGAGTGTTGTTTGATAAAGTGATTTACAAGCTCTGTTTTACCAATTCTTCTTCTTCCATAAACAGCGACAAAAGATGAAAAGGGTTTTTTGTACTCTTCATCCAATATCTTTAACTCATCTTCTCTAGCTATAAAATTCATCGGAATCCTTTTGTATATATTTCGTATTTTAGCATAAAATCCGAAATATCTATAGTTTATATTATAGATGTTTCGTTTTTTATTGAGATAATCTTAAAAAACATCCCAAAAGGAACAGCAAAATTTCTCTCATCTATATATACCGATTATAAGCCTCCATCTTCTCTATTAACCTTTTTGCCATACTCTCATTGGCACTATGTAGATAATCAAAAATTATTTGAGCCTCCTCTTGATAGGCTTTTATCTTTTCTGCTTTCCAGTAGTGGGGAGGTTTGCCTAGATTGGAGACTCTATCTGCCATTTTGACTATCCAAACCTCTTGAGGTTGCTCTTTGATACGCTTTAGTGAGTCTAACATCTGTTCTCTTTTGGTTGCTAGTCTCTCATTTTTGCTTAGTGCCAAAACACCATCAGCAACCTCTTTGGAGAAGTTTTCTATTAGCTCCTCATGAGTTATATCTGTATCCTCTATAGTATCATGAAGTATCGCACAGATGATTGCTAATTCAGGGTTTTTTATAGTAGAAGCTATACCCATTACCTCCATCATAACATTACCTATATGTGTTATATATGGTAGTTCTCCTCTTGGGTAAATCTGCCCTTTATGGGCTTTTGATGCAAAAAACCATGCCTTTGTTATATTGTCTTGATTATACATCTATTCTCCTGTTTATTAATTTTCAAAAAGCCGAATCTTGTACCCAGTCTTTGAGATATTCTCTATGGTCTCTTTTCCAACCACTTTTCTAAGTTTACGAACAAGAGTCCTTAGACTATCCTGTGTCATCACTTTATCATACCATATATCATACTCTATCTCTGTGTAGCTTACTACTCTATTTTTATTTTTAATAAGAATATCGAGAAATAGTTGTTGAGATGAGGGGATAGATATAAGCTTATTTTTGGTAGATAAGGAGCGATTAAAAGTATCATAATATAGCTCTTGGGTCAATCTCACAACAGAGGGATTAGCAGATTCTAACTGCTCAAAGCATATCTCTAGTGACTCTATTAACTCCTCCTCTTTTAGAGGTTTACCTAGATATTTGATGAGATTTAGGCTAACTGCTTCTAGTAGATACTCTACAGAGGTATAGGCTGTAGTGATAATAATGGGGGTGATTTTATCCTCTTTTCTTATATTTTTACAAAACTCCAACCCACTCATTTTTGGCATCTCTATATCGGTAATAATAATATCAGGTTTAAACTCTCTATATGCCTCTAAACCCTCTATTCCATTCTCTGCTTGATATATTTTGGTAAAATATGGTTCTAAAAACATCTTGGTTACCATACGGATATGTGCTTCATCTTCTACATAGAGTAGAGTATATTTTGGTATATTTAAATCAATGGTCATCTCTTGTTACCTTTTAAAAAATTGATAGATGATAGTTATATAGAGTTACAATAGTATCTCTCTTTGACCTTTATTGTTTGGTGCTGATAAAATTCCCGTCTCCTGAAGCTGTTCAATAATGTTAGCAGAGCGATTATAACCTATCTGTAACTTTCTCTGTAGATAAGAGATAGAGGTTTTTTGGTCCATCAATATAACCTCTTTTGCCTGTTCATAAAGCTCATCAAGCTCTCCAACTACACCTTTTTTACCTCCTCCTAGAGAAGCCCCTTCCGAAATTAGATACTTTTCATCATAATTAGGTGGTCTTTGCTCTTTTAAAAACTCTACTATCTCCTCTATCTCCTCTTCTGTATTCCAAGGAGCATGTAGGCGAACTAAACCGTTTGACCCTGGAGGAGTAAATAGTGCATCACCACGCCCAAGAAGAGAGTCTGCCCCCAAAGCATCCAATATAACTTTTGAGTCTATCCTCTGCCCTACCCTATAACTAAGTCGTGATGGTAGATTTGCTTTGATTATACCTGTTACTACATCTACACTTGGTCTCTGTGTTGCAACAATCAAATGTATACCACTCGCTCTTGCCATCTGTGCCAATCTAGCTATTGAGTACTCTACATCCTTACCACCTGTCATCATCAAATCTGCCAACTCATCAATAACAACTACAATATATGGTAATCTATCCACATTTCTCTTTTTTGCAATCTTCTCATTATAGTTTTCTATATTTTTGGTTCTACTCTCTGCCATTAGCGTATATCTTCTCTCCATCTCTGATACCATATTGGCTAATGCTGCTATAGCTTTTTGTGCGTCTGTGATTACAGGAGTGAGGAGATGAGGAATATCATTATATATAGATAACTCTAACATCTTGGGGTCTATAAGCATCAATTTCAGACTATCAGGGTCATTTCTATATAACAACGATAGTATCATAGCATTTATACCTACTGATTTACCAGAGCCTGTTGTTCCTGCTATAAGTAGGTGTGGAAGCTTTTTTAGGTCAGTTACAAATGGATTGCCTACAATATCTTTTCCCATAGCCATGGTCAATGGAGATTTGGAGTTGGTAAATATTTTATTCTCTAAAATATCTCGTAGATAGATAGTATCAAAACTATCATTTGGTATCTCTATACCTACAACATCTCGTCCAGGAATTGGTGCTTGTATACGAATAGTCTCTGCACTCAATGCCATCGCCAAATCATCCTGTAGATTCATAATCTTTGAGACTTTTACATTTGGAGCAGGTTTAAACTCAAATGTAGTAACTAGTGGGCCACTATATGTTCTATAGACATCACCCTCTATTTTAAACTGCCCAAGTTTATTTAACAGCTCTCCTATCTTTCTATCTATCTCTGCCTCATTTATTTTTCTTGATTTTTTAGGAGCTTTTTGCAAAAAATCCAATTTAGGCAATATAAAATTTTTTGGTTTAGCCATTTTCCCTTGCTCTATTTGACTCAAAAGCTCTCGATTCTCCTCTAACTCATCCACAATATTTATCTTTGATGAGACCTCTTCTATCTTCTCATCCTCTATATTTTCAAAAGGAGTACTCTCCCTATTTGATATTTTTTTAGCTTTTCTCTTTTTATGTACAATCTTTTTAGGTCTTTTAGGCTTTGCTATAGGTTGCTCTACTACCTGCTCTCTCCTCTCTCTTCTTTGGGATTGGGATGAGGAGACTATAGTAGTCATTACCTCTGTACTCTGCTTGTCAAAAAATGGATTATCTATTTTTGATAAAATATCTTTGGTAGTTGTTATGATATACTCTTTTAGCTCCATAATTTTTCTATATGTTAGACGAAGCTCTGGAATCTCATCATATAACAGAACAGATGATACCATTGATACTAAAAGCCAAAGCAACCATATCCCTGCTTTTCCAATATAAGGTAAAAGAAAAAGTTTTAGAGTTGTTCCTACGCTACCACTTTGACTAAACTCCACTAAGAGAGATTGTAATATAATCAAAGAGATAAAAAAGAGCATCCATCCAACAAAAAATTCACTCTTTGTCAATAATCTTCTATTGTAATAGAGTCTATAGAGAGGATAAAGTAGAATAATCAAGTCAATATATGCCAAATAACCAAATAGATTTAGATTCACCTCACCAAATACTCTTCCAATATTGCCTACCATATCAGTAGAGTGAAAAATGGTAGAAAAAGCACCATATACAAACAATATAAAAATTATAATAATAAAAATATGCACAAAAACTCCAAAAAGAATAATTTTCAAAATTATAACAAATTTTTGTCATAGAAGAGATTTTTTTATGTTAAATGCCTATTTTTCAATGTTTTGACGCTTTTTTTATATAAATACTTGTTAGTTTAAATAAAAAATTGTAAAATTGAGAGTATATATATTTTAAAAGGAACTATTGATGAAAAAAGCTGAATTTATTGATGCTGTAGCAGAGAAGGCAGGTCTATCAAAAAAAGACGCAAATGAGGCGTTGACTGCGATACTAGAGACAATCACTGATGCACTAAAAGATGGTAAAACTGTAAGTTTTATAGGGTTTGGTTCATTTTCAACTGTAAAGAGAGCTGCAAGAGAGGCAAGAGTACCATTGACTGGTAAAACTGTTAAAATTCCAGCTAGAAATGCTGTTAAATTCAAAGTCGGTAAATCTTTAAAAGATTCTGTAGCATAATTTAACAACTATTTAAGTTTCATAACTGTATAATTGCACTCCAATTAAAAATTGGATGTGCCACAGTGATGGAACTGGTAGACTTGGTAGACTCAAAATCTTCTGCCCTCGGGCGTGTCGGTTCGAATCCGACCTGTGGTACCACTTTTTTTATTATCCCCCTTTTTATTATTTGATTCAGCAATTTTCATTCAAAAAATCATCCATAGAGTTAATTGGGATAGAAGATTAATATACTAACCAATTTTCTAATTTGAAAATATCCTCTGTACATGACATCCTCTTCCACCCCGAACTATCTAAAAACATCATTTTCCCTCCAAAATACCCCACAATATATTGCTCTTTGTAGATAGGAAACATCCCCCCTGCAAACATTGCAAAAATATCCTCATAACTATTTGGCTCTTGATAGTGTTCAAAATCAAAACTATGTAGAGTTATAATAGCGTGTTGAAGTAGCTCATTTTTTATCATAGATTGACTCAAAACATAATATGATGGATAGGTCACAGCAGGGTTGTCTAATAGCTCTGAGATATAGAGCCTCTTTTTTTTATTTTGATACATGGTGGGATTATAGTATATGTTGGGTTAAGTAAATGAGAGTTTTTCAATAAGAGAAAAAGAGAAAATAACCGTTAAAGATAGAAAGTTCAAAATTGAAAAAATGCCTTTCTATATCAAAATGAGAAATAAGTTACGATTCAATGGAGTAGTAAAACAAGTTACTATATCTATGCAAGGTGGTAAATTTTTTGCATCATTTTTGATAGAGACAACCGATAAACATGAAGAAGAGCAAAAACCACGCTTAGACTCTGTAGGTGTTGATGTAGGCATTAAAGAGTTAGCGACTTTATCTAATGGTGTAGTTTTCCCTAAATCTCAACCACTAAAAAAGCAACTCAAACGATTAAGACAATTACAAAAAAAGTTATCTCGACAAGTACGCAATAGTTCAAACTACAATAAGACGAAACTTGAGATAACTAAACTCCATTATTTTGTAACTCAAAAGCGAAAATCAGTGATTCATGAACTTACCGACTATCTAGTTAAAAATTTTAATAGAGTGGCTATTGAAGATTTAAACGTTAGTGGTATGCTAAGAAATCACAAACTAGCAAAAGCAATTAGTGATGTTGGTTTTGGTATGTTTAGAGAGATATTAACCTATAAGTGTAAACTTTATAGTGTAAATTTAGTACTGGTGGATAGATTCTTTCCATCTTCAAAAACTTGCTCAAAGTGTGGTACTAAAAAAGATGATTTAAAACTAAGTGATAGAATTTACACTTGTAATTCTTGTGATTTAGTGATTGATAGAGACTTAAATGCAAGTCTTAATATCAATGGTTGGCGACAAGTTTAGGCGACAACTCAAACGACTGTGGAGAAGTCTTGTTAAAGACTCTATGAAGCAGTAACAAACCTCTACACTAGCTACTTTTATAGCTTTTTGTATGTTTTTATGAACGGTTAATGAAACTAGTGGTAGAAGTGAGGTTTATAGGAAAAAAAGGTAAAATATCACTATGACACAAAATATAAATATACCTATAGATATTTCTAAAATACAACCATTTATTAAATGGGTAGGAGGGAAAAGAGGTCTACTTTCTCAAATAGTTCCTCTATTACCTAAAGAGTTTAATAACTATTTTGAACCTTTTGTTGGTGGGGGTGCTTTGTTTTTTGAGCTTCAAAAAGAGGGTAAATTAGAGGATAGAAAAGTCTATCTTTTTGATATAAATAGTGAACTTATCAATGCCTATCAAGTAATAAAAAATCATCCAAAAAGGCTTATTGATAAACTAAATCAATTCAAAAAACAGCACTCAAAAGAGTTCTATTATAAAGTTAGAGCATGGGATAGAGAAGCGAATTTCTTGGAATTAGATAATATAACTCGTGCATCTCGTTTTATCTATCTAAATAAAACCTGTTTTAATGGGCTATATAGAGTCAATCGCAAAAATCAAAATAATGTACCAATGGGGAGTTATAAAAATCCAAATATTTGTGATAGTGATGTGATATATAGTGTTAGTTACGCTTTGCAGAGTGTTACTATTTTGAACTGTTCGTATCAAGAGGTATTAAAATATGCCACTAAAGATGATTTGGTCTATTTTGACCCTCCATACTATCCACTTACTCCAACTTCTAGTTTTACCTCTTATAGTGAGTTTGAGTTTTTGGATAGAGAACAAAAAGAGCTTTTTGAAGTTTTTTGTGAATTGGATAGAAGAGGTGCTTTCGTAGTTCATAGTAATTCAGATACAAAATTTATAAATAAGTTATATAGAGAGTATAATATCGAAAAGATTCAAGCTAATCGGTTTATTAATAGTAAAGGTAATGGGCGTGGGAAGATTAGTGAGGTTTTGGTGAGGAGTAGAGTTGTATAGTTTTGAGGATTTAAAAGAGACATTCCAAGAGTCAATTTTTTCATGGGATTATTTTACGAACTTTGAAAAAGTTAAAGCCAATGTCAAAAAGGTGGAAAAAGAGTTAAATCTATTAAACTATCTAATAGGCAAAGAGAATATAGAAAATGAGTTTTTAGCTCTAATAGAAGAGTATCCTAAAATTAGAGTAGCCCTACCCATTTTGATTGCAATTAGAAAAGATAAACTATCGAATACACCCATTATTACAGATGTGAATAGTTTAATAGCTGAAAACAAAAAGTATATTTTTTATGATGAGGTTACAAAAAATATAAAAGATGAGTTATTAATTTTTTTTAGAGAGAGTGGGCTTAGAGATATATTTCAAAATAAACATATAAAAAATTTAGTTGATTACTGTTTTGGTGTTGAAGTTGGTTTTGATACCAATGCACGAAAAAATAGAACAGGTACATTGATGGAGAATATTGTATCTAACTATTTAGAAGAGTTTTGTAATGAAAACAGTAGTTATGTTTATATTGAACAAGCAACACAAAAGAGAATTAAAGAGTTTTTTAATTACGAAATAGAGATAGATAAAAATAGCCGTAGATTTGATTTTGCACTATATAATCAAATAACAAATAGACTTTTTTTAATCGAGGTAAATTATTATAGTGGTGGTGGTTCAAAACTTAAAGCTACAGCAGGAGAGTATCAATATCTAAATGATTTTGTGAAATCACAAGGAATTGAATTTATATGGATAACAGATGGGAAAGGTTGGTTAACTGCTCTTAATCCATTGGAGGAGACTTTTAATCATAATGATTATGTGGTGAATTTGGATATGGTTAAGAGTGGGATTTTGGAAGAGATATGTCTGAGATAAAAAAAATGTATTGGATATTTTAAATCAATGAAACTAACCCTAGCCATAACAGGAGCAAGTGGGATAAACCTTGCTAAAAAATTTATAGAGTATCTACCCAAAGAGATAGAGTTATATGTAGTAACGACTAAACATGCTAAATTGGTGGAGTTGTTGGAAGATAGAGAGGTAACTATTTATAGTAATAATGAGGTGGGGGCTAGTATCGCATCAGGCTCTTTTGGGGTTGATGCGACTGCTATTATTCCTTGTAGTATGAATACACTTGCCAAGATTGCTTGTGGGATTGCTGATAATTTGGTTACTCGGGTGGCTTCTGTGGCACTAAAAGAGCAGAAAAAACTGTTACTTGCTCCAAGGGAGATGCCTTTTTCTGCTATACCTTTGGAGAATATGCTTAAACTTTCTCGATTAAATGTTATTATTTCACCACCTGTGATGGGGTACTATTCTGATGCTAGTACTATTGAGGAGATGGAGCGATTTATTATTGGAAAATGGTATGACTCATTGGGGATTGAAAACAGTTTATACAAAAGATGGAGCTAAAAGATGAGAAAAGCGATTTATCCAGGGACTTTTGACCCAATTACCAATGGACATGTGGATATTATTCAAAGAGCATCTATGATGTTTGATGAGATTGTGGTAGCTGTAGCAGACAATCAAGTAAAAAAACCAATGTTTTCTATAGATGAGAGAATAGCTATGGTAAAGAAATCTACCAAATGTTTTTCAAATATTAAAGTAATAGGATTTAACTCTCTTCTTGTTGATTTATCAGATGAATTAGACGCAAATATAGTAATAAGAGGAATTAGGGCTGTTAGTGATTTTGAGTATGAGTTTCAGATGGGATATGCAAACTCTTCTCTCAAAAAAGAGCTAGAGACTATCTTTTTGATGCCTAGCTTAGAGTATGCTTTTATTAGCTCCTCTATAGTTCGCTCTCTATTACCTTTTGATGGTAAAATAGGGCATCTTGTTCCTCACTGTATACTTCCTGATATATTAAAGGATAGAAGATAATGTATGTGATATTTGAGGGTATAGACACCTGTGGCAAAACAACACAGATTGAGTTGATTGCTGATAAGTTCCAAGATGCCATAAAAACAAGAGAACCAGGAGGAACAGAGTTTGGAAAACGAGCTAGAGAGATACTTTTGGCAGACTCATTAGCCTCTAAAAGGGCTGAACTTCTACTTTTTTTGGCAGATAGAGCTGAACACTATGCAGAGGTAATTAAACCCAATCAAGAGAAGAGACTCATCTTATCAGATAGAGGTTTTTTATCTGGAATAGGTTATGCTTTGGCAAATGGAGAGTTTAGTTTTGAATATTTAGTAGAGTTAAATAAGTTTGCACTAGATGGTAACTTTCCTGATTTAATAGTTCTGTTTGAGACAGATATGAAAACTCTAAAAGCTAGAATAGAAAACGAAGAGAAGAGACTTGACGGAATTGAACTTCGTGGGTTAGAGTATCTCATATCTGTACAGAAGCATATGAGAGAGAGTCTAAAGAGATTAAAAATCCCCTATCTCCTCATAGATGCTACTGAAGATATAGAAACTATTCATACAAAAATATATGAAAAAGTATTACAAAAACTCAATAACTAATTTTTACTAATTGGATATTGAATATCTCTTGTACTTATACCTTTTCCTCTTCTACTATACAAAAAGATGAGAAGCATGCCAACTCCTCCTCCTAGTAGTGCTATTTCCATAATCAATCCCCCTACATGTTTTTTTTAATATTATACTATTTATATAAATTTTTTTAAAGACTTTTGACCAAATTAGTATATTTCTTATATTGAAATGTATATTTTTGTATCACATTCTATATTTTATTAACTTTCAGAAAATAAATGTATAATTTGAAAATTTAAAATTAGGACAAACAATGATAAACACACTTCGTGGAATGAAAGATTTAACTTTTGAGGAGAGTGAACGATTTGTGCATATTGTAACAACAGCGATAGAGATTTCTAAAAAATATGGATATAGTTATATCGAAACTCCTATACTAGAAGAGACTAGACTTTTTAAACGCTCTGTAGGTGAGAGTAGTGATATAGTTGGTAAAGAGATGTATCAATTTGAGGATAAGGGGGGAAATGATGTCTGTATGCGTCCAGAAGGCACAGCAGGAGTAGTTCGCTCTTTTATTCAAGCTAAATTAGATAGAAGACAAAATGAAAAATTTAAGTTTTACTACTATGGACCAATGTTTCGTTATGAGAGACCACAAAAAGGAAGATTAAGAGAGTTTCATCAGTTTGGTTGTGAGAGTTTTGGTGAAGCCTCTGTATATGAAGATTTTACTATTATTCAGATGATTTCTGATATATTCAAAGCTTTAGGTATTGGTTTCGATTTACAGATTAACTCTTTGGGTTGTTCTGAGTGTATGCCATTATATAAAAAAAATCTTGTAGAGTTTTTAATGGAGTGCAAAGACGAACTTTGTCAAGATTGTAATAGACGAATAGATACGAATCCTATTCGTGTGCTTGATTGTAAAAATGAAAAATGTCAATTACTTTTAATTGATTCCCCAAAACTAGTTAAATCTCTTTGTGCTTCCTGTAATAGTGATTTTAATAAATTAATTGAATTGCTAAAAAAAGAAAATATTGATTATAAGATAGATGCCAATTTGGTAAGAGGTCTTGATTATTATAGTAAAACTGCATTTGAATTTGTAAGCACAGAGATTGGAGCTCAATCGGCTATTGCTGGTGGAGGAAGATATGATAAATTAGTGGAGTTTTTGGATGGAAAATCAACTCCTGCTGTTGGCTTTGCCCTTGGAATTGAGAGGATTATGGAGCTTGTGAAGATGCCAGAGGTTCAACGAGAGGGATACTATATAGGAGCTATGGAAAGTGAATATATAGATATGTTATTTTCACTTGCCTCAAAAAAGAGAAGTAGTGAAAAAGTAACAATAGAATATAAAGCCAAAAAACTAAAAGCTCATTTAAAAGGTGCAGATAGAGCTAACGCTAGATATTGTGCGATTATAGGAGAGGATGAGAGAAAAAGTGGAACAATTTGGGTTAAAGATTTGATTAAAAAAGAGGAGAATATAGTTCCTATAGATAAATTTTAAATTCGTTTTTCCTTATTGAATTAAGTTTAAATCTAATATAATTAGGTTTATATTTTAAGGGGAAAATATGAGGATAAAAGTATATTTAGAGATTTCAATGATATGTATATTATTTGCAGGTTGTATGGAGAAAAAGATAGAACCAAAACCTATTAAATTGCCTAAAAAAGTTGAAGAGAATATAACAATAGAAAAGGAACCACCACCTCCAATTATAGAGACCACAAGTATATATGATTGGACTCAAAATGATGAACTTATTGAGAAGAAAAAAGCTTCAAAAGTTGTTGTTGTAAAATCAAAAAGAGTTATGGTTTTACTTGATGAAAATGATAATCTCCTAAGTAGACATAGAATCTCACTAGGAGAGCATCCTGAGGGGAAAAAACTAAAACAGGGTGATAAAAAAACACCCGAAGGTATATATAAAATCATAGATAAAAGAAAAGACAAAAAATATTATAAAGAGATGCTTATATCATATCCTAATGAGGAGGATAGAGCTAGAGCCAAAAGATTAGGAGTTAATCCTGGTGGAGGAATTACTATACATGCACAAGTACCTATGTTTTGGAATGGAGAAGGTGATGATTATACTTTATCTCATGATTGGACAAATGGATGTATGGCTATGACAAATAAGGGGATAAATACTATTTGGGATATGGTTGCACTAGGAACAACTGTAGAGATTAGAGAATGATGAGAATAGCTATAAGCGTAGGAGATTTAAATGGAATTGGTATACAACTTGCTTTGGAAAATCATAACAGAATCAAGGAGATAGTTGAACCCATCTATTTTATTGATATAGAGATGCTAAGGAGAGCATCAAAACTTTTAAATTTGCCAATTCCAAAAGATTTCAATTGTTCGGAAAATATAGGAGATATTTTTACCATAAAACCTTCAACAGTAACCAAAGAGAGTGGAGCATATAGTTTCGCCTCTTTTAAAAAAGCTGTGAAACTATGTATGAAAAAGAGAGTTGATGGTATTATGACACTCCCCATACATAAAAAAGCATGGGAGTTAGCAGGTATAGAGTACAAAGGTCACACTGATGCTCTTAGAGATTTTTTTGATAGACCAGCTATAATGATGCTTGGTTGTTCCAAAATGTTTGTAGCACTCTATACAGAGCATACTCCTCTACGAGAGGTTCCAGACCAAATTAAAAATGTCCAAAAATTATCCTCATTTTTAATTGATTTCTACAATGCCATAGATGAAAAGGGAGAGATAGCACTACTAGGGGTCAATCCTCATGCAGGAGATGATGGTGTATTAGGAGACGAAGAGAGATATATTATGGAGGCTAGAGAGATAGCTCATCAAAAAATTGGAAAACAGGTATATAGCAAACCTCTAGTTCCTGATATAGCATTTACTCCAAAATCTCGTAGTAGATATAACTATTTTGTTGCGATGTACCATGACCAAGGTTTAGCACCACTAAAAGCACTATATTTTGATGAAGGGATAAATATATCTCTAAATCTACCCATTATGAGAGCTTCTGTAGACCACGGAACAGCTTTTGATATTGCATATAGTGGAGCAGAGTTAAACTCTCTTAGCTACCTAAATGCCATAGAGTATCTCTCTAAGGCACAATCTTTGTCAACTCAATATCACTAACATCAGAACCAACAGAAATCTCTTTTACCAAACGAATATGTTTAGTCGAAGAGTATCCACACTCTGCTCCACAAGATATTTGACCTATTAGGTAGTAGCTACCTCTAGGAACACCAAAAAATCTAAATGTTCCATCTTCCATAGAGTATTCTACTCTTAGATAGTTATTTAGTCTCTTATCTACAGGACTTAATTTGTAACCACCTAGATAACTCTGTTCATACCACTGTCTTGAGTAACTTGTTACAGGATTTAGTAGAAGTTTTACTCTACCTTTTGTAATCTTTTTATCATTTATAGCATTATTGAGATATACCCTACCAGAGACTGTACTTCTCCCATTTTTTTTCAATTGACGATACTCATTTTCAGGAAAAGAGATCCTCTCCATTACCTCACCATTAAGCTCTGAGCCTGAGTCTCTGTCTCTTCTTGCCTGATTACTACCCTTGATACCAAGAGTTGGTCTATTTTTAGGTACAGTTACTCTAGTACCCAAATTAGGGTTGTTTTTAATCAAAATCTCCTCTTTGATAGGGGCTGTTGTACCCCTTATAGCAGGAAGATGTGCGCCACCCCTTGGTGTAACTGTAATGGTTTGTGGTTTTGTAGTACACGCCGTAAAACCTATAGCCGTTATTAATAGAATTGTATATTTCTTACTGAACATAAATATCTCCTTTTTTCGTAGTATTATACCAAATATTATTTACCTAAACAGAACTCTCCAAACATCTTATCCAAAATCTCATCAGAATCATAAGGCTTAGATATAGAACCCAAAGCCAATACTGCTTCTTGGAGATGATAAGAGAAAAACTCTAGTTCACCATTGAGTAGAGGCTCTCTTGCATCTAAAATAGCCTGTTTTGCTCTTTGGACAGCATCTATCTGTCTAGTTGAGATAAGCATCAACTCCTCATCTGAACCTATCTCATCAAAAAGGCTCTTAAGCTTATCAGTGAGATGTCTAAAATCATGTGTCGCACTAACCTCTATAGTATCATACTCTCTGAGATTCTCTTTATCAAACTTCTGATACAAATCAGATTTATTCACAGCTACAATTATATGCTTCTCACTACTATCTAATATCTCTATAATCTTCTCATCTTCACTATCAAATAGACTACTACCATCAAAAAGGGCTACAATAACATCTGCATCAACTATAGACTCCAAAGACCTCTCAACTCCAATCTTCTCTATAGTATCACTAGCTTCTCGAATACCAGCTGTATCTATTAGACGAATAATATGAGAACCTATTCTAATCTGCTCCTCAATAGTATCTCTAGTTGTACCTGCAATCTCACTCACTATAGCTCTATCATAACTCAATAGACCATTTAACAGAGAGCTTTTACCAACATTTGGTTTACCTATAATCGCAACTCTAAATCCCTCTATTAGACCTTTTCTTCTGTGACTAGAGTCTACTATCCTCTCTATCTTCTCTATTAGGCTATCTAGTTGCTCAAGAATATTACCAAGTATATCATCAGGCATCTCCTCATCAGCATAATCAATCATAACCTCAGAGTAGGCAATAGCACGAAGCAGAGCCTCTCTACTCTCATCTATAAACTCTCCTAGATTACCCTTTAGCTGTTTAGCTAATATTTTAGCTCCATCTACCGATTTTGTCTCTATAAGTTTAGCTATAGCTTCAGCTTTTGTCAAATCTATTTTGCCATTTAAAAAGGCTCGTTTTGAAAACTCACCCCTTTGGGCTAATCTAGCTCCATGAGAGATAGCTGTCTCCAATATCTCCTGTGCAACAATCACCCCTCCATGACACTGAAACTCCACAACATCTTCACCTGTAAAACTTTTGGGATTAAGAAAATAGATAACAACTGCTTGGTCTATGAGTTGATTATCATAATTATATAGAGAACTTAGATGAACAAATCTTGGCTCTATCGTATCTTTGTGGGTAATTTTTTTAGCTATAGCAAGGGCATTAGTGCCACTTACTCTAACAATGGAGATAGAGGATACTCCCGAAGCTGTAGCAATAGCTACTATTGTACTAGACATCTCTATTTTTTACTACTATTAAAATCATTTATTATTATAAATTTTCTACCATCTCTAGCTGTTTTAATAGCAACATATTTATTTTGAAACTCTGCACGGAGTAACTCTAGTGCTATCTGAACAAGAATTCCATCTAGTGGTTTAGTCTTACCTCTACCCTTCTGTTTTATATGCTCTATAATAGGTTTGAGATAGTTTATAATCATCTCCTCTTGAGACTGTATAAACTCTGCAATCTCTAGTTTTATATATAGATTATAGTGTGCATTTATCCAATTAAAAAACATATACGAAAGAGCATTATACCGATACCCCTCTTTCCCGATTAAAAGAGCCGCATCTTCACCATCTATAAATATATGTGCTATACCCTTGAATACATCCACCTCAATAATATCTATATCAAAACATCCACTCTTCATAAGCTCTGTAATCTTCTTCTCTATCTCTATAGACAAGGCTCTATTTTGTGGAGAGTCTCTATCATCATCAAACTTAGGAGTTGTAGTTATATCTTCTTTCTTATTTTCAAAAAAACTATCGAGAACCTTATTACTCTCTTCTTTTTTTATAATATCTTTTGGTTCATCTTTGGTTAGTTTATTTTCAATAACACTCTTTTTCTCTTTAGTTATAGGAGAACTCTTCTCTCTACTCTCATAAGATTTTTCAATAGTTTTTTCTTCTTTACTCTCCACAACTTTTCTTGCTGCCACAATAATAGCACTCTTTTTAAAAAGCCCCATCATACCTGTTGTAGGATGCTGAATAATCTCATAATTTATCTCTGTTATAGAGCAACCAAACTCCTTTGCTGCTGCTATATATGCCTCTTCTAGGGTTTCGGCTTCAATTCTTTTCATATTTTTATAATACCCCCTCGGATTCTATTTTTTATGCTCTTTGGCTTTTAATGCTTTGTGTTTCTCATAAGCATTGTTGATTACAAACTGCTGTGCAATTGTAAAGATGTTGTTGGTTAACCAGTATAGTACTAGACCTGCAGGGAATGTCACAAAGAAAACTGTCATAACAACTGGCAACCATTGGAAAATCTTCTGCTGCATAGGGTCTGTCATACTATTTGGTGTAATCTGTTGCTGATACCACATAGATACACCCATTAAAATTGGAAGTACAAAGAATGGGTCTTTTAGTGATAAGTCGGTAATCCATAGTGTCCACTCTGCACCCTGAAGCTCAACAGCATTAAGCAGAACTCTATAGATAGCAAAAAAGATAGGAATTTGCAAAATCATTGGAAGACACCCACCCATTGGATTTGCACCATGTTTTTTGTACATCTCCATCATCTTCATATTCATCTTTTGTGGGTCTTTGGAGTACTTCTCTTTTATCTCTGCCATCTGCGGTGCTAAATCTTTTAGCTTCTGCATAGACATCATACCTTTATACGAAAGAGGGAATAGAATTAGTTTAAGGAGGATAGTAACAAAAACAATTGCCCAACCCCAATTACCTACAATATTATGAAACCACTGCAAAAGTTTAAAGAGAGGTTTAGAGATAAAAGTAAACCAACCATACTCAATCGCCTCTGTCAATTCAGGATGAATTTTATTAAAAATAACATACTCTTTTGGCCCAATATATCCATGTAGGGATAACTTCTGCTCCCCTTGAATAAATAGAAGAGCATTATCCTCTTTCATTCGTAGTGCTGATACATTTAGTGGTTTCTCAAAGTTATATAATATAGAAGCATAATATCTATCAAATGCTGATGCAAACTTGGCATTTGGGAAAGTTGTAGGAGTACTATCTCCCATATCTCCATCCGCTATAACCTCTGTTGTTGAGTTTGATTTTCTAACCATTACTCCATTTATAACCATATATCTACTATGGTTAGCATCTGGTCTTCTTCCTGTTGTTAGAAAATACTGTGCAGGATTTGATAACTCTATATCTATATCATAATGACCATCTTTATAAAATGTGAGTTTTTTAGTAACAGTTGTAGAACTTAGCTTTTGAGTCAAAACTACTCTATTTTGCTCATTAATTAAATCCAAACTATCAATAGATGTTGTGTATGGTGTCTTGAGAGCCTCACTATTTAACTTCTGCTCTGCAAACCTTATCTCCAGAGGTCTTACCCACTCCGGATTGAAAAGTTCTAACTGTTTACCATCAACACGATATTTGTCCTCCAATAGTTTTGCCTGTGCTACTCTTCCTAACTCATCTATAGAGATAATAAACCTATCTGATTTTACAGTCGTTAACGCTTTTACGGTCGTAATTGGTGCATTATTAGAAGATTGACCATTTTGAACCGTTGGTGTCATAGGTTGAACTGTAACAGCTTTGGGTGTTTGATTATTTATAGTTGCTAGGGTCTGTTGCTCTACAGATGTCTTATTATTATCTATAGCTTTTGTTGTCTTAGGTACAAACATGTCAAACAGTACAAATACTGCAAATGATAGTACTAATGCTAAGAGGAGTCGTTTTTGTAAATCTTGTTGTTGTTCCACTGGAAATTGCCTTTTATTCTCTAATGTTAAAAAATATTATTTATATGTTAAATTATATTATTTAGTTAAGAATCGTATTTAAATTGTGTAAGCGATTATATCAAAAAGTGTTTAAAAACATCATTGTTTTATGGCTTTTACTCGCCTCAACGCGTTAAAAAACAGTTTATTTATTTTATGATAATCACTATCAAGTAATAGTGGTTTTGCCACCAATACATACTGTCCTGCTTTAACTGTATCAATATGATTTATGAGATAAGCACGAAGTAATCGCTTTGCCCTATTTCTATGAACTGCGTTACCCACTTTTTTAGAAGCTACAACTCCAACCTTATACTCCTCTTTATGAGCTTGATAGAAGAGTACAAATTGTGAGGTATGAACTGTTTTTGAGTTTTTATAAACCCTATTGAACTCTTTAGTAGTTCGAATACTACCAAAATGTTTTATACTGCTAATCTTTTTCTACCTTTAGCTCTTCTAGCTGATATAACTTTTCTTCCGTTTTTAGTTTTCATTCTTGTTCTAAATCCGTGAGTTCTCTTTTTTGGTGTGTTATGTGGTTGAAAGGTTCTTTTCATAAACTGCTAACCATCCTTATTAGTATTTGCCTCTCTATTTTGAAGCATTAATTTGAAACGAGATTTTATCCCAAAACAGCTTAATTCTAGTGTAAATTACTAAAAGTTTTTCTATAAAGTAGCTCCAAATCACCTTTTTGACGATAATTAATCAAATCCCCTATCTCAATTGTGATAGTCTGCTCTATATTTTTATCATTTAAACTACTCCCCAAAACTTTGTCTGTATGTGTTTTGATATAGACTGGTAAAATAGGTAATCTATTCTTTAGAGCTATTATTCTAGCTCCCTCTTTGAACTCCAACAGGTCATCCTCTCCTTTGTTTCTTGTCCCTTCGGGAAATATAAATATAGAGTGACCACTCTCTTTTACAACTCTTTTTATATCAGAGAAGAAACCACTCATCTGACTCCTCTCTCTATCGAGAAGTATTCCTCCTGCATTACGGACAAATAATCCAAAAAATGGAGAGTTATATAACTCTTTTTTAGAAACCCATGAGCCAAATATAGAGCTATCCTTTAATGCAATCTCAATGACGAGTGGGTCAATAATCCCTCTATGGTTAGCCAAGAGAAGATACTGACCATCTTTGGGAATCTTCTCTATATTTTCCACCTCTATATCTATTTTTAACCTATTCAAAAGTACTTTTGAATACTCAAGCCTAAGGCTTTTTTTATCCATAGTATCTCTAGCCCCTCTCAATTTTAAACCAAAAAAATTGGTTAAAAAAAGTGCATAGAGTGCTAATCCTATTTTGTGAAATGACATTTCTCTTTTTTTCCTATATTTTAATGAACGCATTATATCCAAATTTTCACCTGAACATGAAGAAACACAAAATCATAATTTAAATACAGTATATGTTTAACTTTTGCTTAAAAAGTAAACATATCTACTTTTTCTACACATTTTAACCTAAATTGACCTCTCTATTTAACTATTATATATTACAATAGTATAGTTTGAAATCACAATTCAATGATTAAGGGAGAAGAATTAAATGATAAAAGCTATTTCGCTACTACTCATAAGCACAATAACTATAAGCAACCTCTTTGCCGTAGAGGCTGGAGACTACTGTATTGGTGGTAAATGTTATTCTAAATTAAAACCAAGAAAAAAGATTAAAATAGAAAAGAAAATATTAAAGGTTGATGATAATTACGAATTAGATGTCAGCATGGAGATAGAACAACAGAAAGCTGATGGTAAAAAATCTATAATTGTGGATTCAGGCTTCGATGACCAAGGAGAGTATTTTGAAAATTCAAGTTACTATAATGTACCAAATGAATTAGAAGATATAAAAGATACTGCTCCTAAATATTTCTGTCCCGATAAAAAAACTCTATACTGTGCTGATATAACATCTACAGAGAGCGATTGTAAATGTGTCTAAAACTCATTTATTCTTTGAATTGATTTAAGTGGTCGGCTTCAGCCAACCACTTAAAAACAGCTATTGAACCATAGCTTCTAACTCATCTTTTGAGACTTTGTTAAAGTTAAGATACTTATAAATCTCATCTGTCATCTCTGGCTTAATCTTATTAGATACAATCTCCAAATACTCTTCAGGAGTTGGTAATCCACCTTTTAGAGCAACAACAGCAGCTAATTCAGCACTTCCAAGATAGACTTGTGAATTTTTTCCTAATCTATTATCAAAGTTTCTTGTACTTGTGGAGAATACCCATGCACCCTGTGCAACTTGTGCTTGGTTACCCATACATAGAGAACAACCAGGTAGTTCTGTTCTAGCTCCACCCATACCAAATATAGAGTAGTACCCCTCTTCGATTAGAGTCTTCTCATCCATTTTTGTTGGAGGACAAATCCACATTTTACTTTTTACTGCACCCTCACCTCTCATAACTTCACCTGCTGCTCTAAAGAGACCGATATTTGTCATACAACTTCCGATAAATACCTCATCAATCTCAGTTCTTAGACCTGCTTCTCTAATCTCAGTAAGTGTTTTAACATCATCTGGGTCATTTGGACATGCCAAGATTGGCTCTGTAATTTTATCCATATCAATCTCAATAACAGCTGCATACTCTGCATCAGGGTCAGCCTCCATAAGAACAGGGTTTGCAATCCACTCTCTCATTTTATCTGCTCTTCTTTGAAGTGTTGCTGCATCTTGGTAACCTTGATTGATTAACTCTTCGATAAGTACAATATTTGACTCTAGGTACTCAATGATTGGCTCTTTGTTTAGCTTAACAGTACAAGCTGCTGCACTTCTCTCTGCACTTGCATCACTTAGTTCAAAGGCTTGTTCACATTTTAGGTCTTCTAAACCTTCGATTTCAAGAACTCTACCTGAGAATATATTCTTCTTACCTGCTTTTTCAACTGTAAGTAGTCCATCTTTGATTGCTTGGTGAGGAATAGCATTTACCATATCTCTTAGAGTAATACCTGGTTGCATTGTTCCCTTGAATCTTACAAGAACTGATTCAGGCATAGTTAGAGGCATACTACCTGTAACACCTGCAAACGCAACAAGACCAGAACCCGCAGGAAATGAAATACCAATCGGGAATCTTGTGTGTGAATCTCCACCTGTACCAACTGTATCAGGAAGACAGAGTCTATTTAACCATGAGTGAATTACACCATCACCTGGTCTCAATACAAAACCTTTTCTCTCTGTCCAAAATTTAGGAAGAGTATGCTGTAGGATAATATCTGCTGGTTTTGGATAGGCTGCAGTATGACAAAATGTTTGTAGTACCATATCAGCACCAAAGTTTAACGCTGCAAGTTCTTTAACTTCATCTCTAGTCATTGCACCTGTGGTATCTTGAGAACCAACTGTAGCACATATAGGCTCACAGTATACGCCTGGTTTAACTCCTGCCATACCCGAAGCCTTACCAATCATCTTTTGAGCTAAAGTAAATCCTTTTCCGTTATCCTCTGGCATATCAGGCGTCATGAAAATGTCACCTGCATCCATTCCAAGAGCCTCTCTAGCTTTTACAGTTAGACCTTTACCGATAATTAGTGGGATTCTCCCCCCTGCTCTCATCTCGTCAGGCAAAGTATTCGGCTCTATTTTGAACTCAGATACAACCTCTCCATCTCTCTCAATAACACCCTCATAAGGTTTAACAACAATCACATCACCAGTCTCTAGTTTACCTACAGGTGCTTGAATTGGAATACATCCACTATCCTCTGCTGTATTAAAGAAGATTGGAGCAATAATATCACCAATAACAACTCCACCTGTTCTTTTGTTTGGAATACCTGGAATATCAACTCCAATATGCCACTGAACAGAGTTGATTCCTGATTTTCGGCTTGAACCAGTACCTACAACATCACCAACATAAGCCAATGGGTGACCTTTTGCTTTTAGCTCCTCCATAGTCTCTAGTGGATTTGGCATTCTTGATTGTAAAAAAGAGTTAGCATGTAGAGGAATATCTGCTCTAGTAAACGCCTCTGAAGCAGGAGATAAGTCATCTGTATTTGTCTCACCTGGGATTTTATATACTGTTAGAGTAATCTCTTTTGCCATCTCAGGCTTGTTATAGAACCACTCTGCATTTGCCCAAGATTCAATAACTTGTTTAGCAAAAAGATTTTTATTATCCATTAACTCTTTAACAACAGCAAAATCGGCATAAACTAAAATAGTATTTTTTAATTGGTCTGCTGATTCTTGTGCTATAGCAATATTCTTATTTCTCAATCCATCAATCAATGGACCTACATTATATCCACCAAGCATTGCACCCAATATTTTAATTGCTTCTATCCTATCTATGGCATGTGAATGTGCATCTTCATGAACTATAGCATTTAAAAACGCTGCCTTGACATATGCTGCGTCATCAACACCTGCTGGTACATGCTCTGTAAAGAGTTTCATCACATAGTCCGACTCGACTATTGGGGTTGCTTTAAGTAATTCTACCAACTCAGCCACTTGGTCTGCTGTTAGTGCCAATGGTGGAACGCCTAGTTTTGCACGGTCTGCTGTATGTGCTTTGTAGTTTGCAAGTAATGACATATTGTCTCCTATTTATTTGAAATATTTGTGACATATTCTATACTATAGCTGATTAGATTGTTACTTTATCTAACACTATTTTTGTCGGATTTTAGATATTTGTGTAGTTCGGTTACAAGAGAAAAATAGCTATTTTTCAAACTATGAACTTATTTTGGTATAATCCCACTATGAAATTATACGATTCAATTATAATAGGAGCAGGAGCATCAGGAGTGATAGCCTCTATAGTATCAGCGAGAGAGGGAAAGAGAACTCTACTCTTGGAGAAACTCCCAAAAATAGGGACTAAACTAAAAGCCACTGGTGGGGGAAGATGTAATCTATCCAATGCTTTAGAAGATGATGAGTTTATGCAGAGTTTTGGACGAGAGGGTAGATTTATGACTCACGCCCTAAATAGTTTGAATCACAAAGCCCTACAGAGTTTTTTTAAAGAGATTGGAATAGAGACCCACATACCTGATGGATTTCGTATCTTTCCTATAGGACACAACTCATCTACTATTATATCTGCACTAAAAAGAGAGATGTGTAGAGTTGGAGTTGAAACTATATGCTCACAAAAAGTCAAAGAGATACTACATAACGATAGAGGAGTTACAGGGGTCAAAACAGAAACTGATAGATTTTATGCAGACAAGATAGTAATCTCTACGGGTGGAATGGGCTACCCAGAACTAGGAGCAGAGGGAGATGGGTATCAGTTAGCCAAATCCCTAGGACACACAGTCACAACTCTACACCCTGCTATGATGCCATTAAAAACAGCAGAGAGATGGGTTACAAACTGCCGTGCAGATACTATTGCTGATGTTAAGATTAGAGTAAATATTAAAAAATATAAAAAACTCCATGCCAAAGGTGACTTGATATTTACAAAAGATGGAATCAGAGGGCCTGTCATCTTAGACTTTTCTCGTGAGATTACCCCTCTACTCTCAAAATTTGAAAAAATACCTCTAATCATAAACCTTACAAAAGGTATGAATGAGGAGCAGATACGAACCCACTTCAAAAGAGAGTTAATCAAAAACACCAACCACACCACACTATCTCTAATAGAAACTCTCCTACCAAAGTCCATATCTATAGAACTCTGTAAACTATCCAAAGCT
Source organism: uncultured Sulfurovum sp. (assembly GCA_964606545.1). GTDB lineage: Bacteria > Campylobacterota > Campylobacteria > Campylobacterales > Sulfurovaceae > UBA1140. The sequence continues at coordinate 28,560 of CAZSHP010000007.1, forward strand.
TCCCCCACCCTAACACTAGCAAAACTATCAGGAGCCACAAGAGATAATCTTATCAAGCTCTTAGTATCAACTCCCCTAACAGTTACAGGTCATGATGGATTCAAAAAAGCAATGATAACCAGAGGAGGAATCCCACTAAAAGAGATAGACCCAAAGACAATGCAGAGCAAAAAAATAAAAGGTCTATACTTTTGTGGAGAGGTTGTAAATCTCGATGGACCATGTGGTGGATATAACCTCCAATGGGCATTTTCTAGTGGCTATTTGGCAGGTTATCAAAAAAGAAGTGAGGCTCTAATAGCATCAGCAGATACCTCTTCTCTCTCCAAATTATAATATAGCTTCTCACCGACAACTCTACTACCATTTATATCTAATATAAAACCTCCATCACTATTAGCTATCTTCTCATTCATATCATATACCAAAGATTTAGTTACAAAAGAGAACTCATCACCCTTTTTTAGAGAGATATTATCCTCTAGGTATAGAGTGTCATATTTATAGACTGCTTTTTTAGCTAAAACAGTATGGATTTTCTCATAAGTTACATTTATGTCTTTGAGTTCAAAAGAGTTTTTATACTTCACAACAGAAGATGACATCAACTGATTATCTACACCATTTTCACTCAAATCAACCAAATAGAGATTTTTAAAATATAACTCTTTTGATGAGTTTGGCTCCATAGCTTTAATATTAGCAGGTCTCTCCATAAATACAAATTTAAATAGAACTGCCAAAGATATTAATAAAATATATTCAATTCTTAAACCCATAATTTCAGATACTTCTCCTCTAATCCCTCTGATATAATCAACTGCTCTATCATCTCTCTTACAGCACCATCTCCACCTCGACTAGATAGAACTACATCTGCTATCTCTTTGACATAATTAGATGCGTTGGAGGGGACAAATGAGACCTTTGAACTAGTGAGCATACTATAATCATTTAAATCATCTCCTATAGAGGCTACACTATCCATACTCAAACCCAATTGATAGAGTAGATTCTCTAATGCCTCTTTTTTATTAGATACTCCTTGATAGAAATATTCAATCCCCAACTCCTCTGCTCTCCTTTGAACTATTTTAGATTTTCTACCTGTAATAATAGCCACCCCTTTTCCAATCCGAATCCAAGAGGCAATAGCCAAACCATCTTTGACACAAAAGGATTTGACCTCATCACCATTTTGTGTATATGTAATCCGACCATCTGTCATAGTTCCATCTACATCTAATACTATAAGCTCTATACTCACTATAATCCTTTTGAAGTTTATTTTTAAATTTTGGATTATACTATGTTAGGCTTTAATATCTATTCATACTCTTTACAATAGACCATCTCCCACCCCCAAAAGACAATAACCACCATTCAATCTCCTCACTATTAAATGTTTAAGAATCATCTGCAAAACTCTATGTTCCTCAAAAAATATCTCTATATTATTTATAATAAAATATCTAAAAGTATAAAATTGATTCTCTATAGAACACGATTCTATTAACTCCTCAATATCAGGTTCAAACATTGAGTAGTCATGATAGTCTTTTTTATCTAAATAAATTTTATAATGCTTCTCTATGCGTCTAATAAAACCATTCAAAAGTTTTATTCTCTTCTCAACTAGCTCATTTCTATTGAGTTTACATATCTCATCAATAGTATAGATGATTCTACTATTTTTAGAAAAAATCCTACCATCTCTATCAAATTGAAGTTCATTTAAAACATCTTCTCTCTCGGGGTTAATAATTTTTGGCTCTTCCCTCTTGTCATAATCTTCCCCTAAACAATGAATATCAGAAAACTGTTCATTAGTATAGAGAATAGGAGTGTTTAAAACAGGAAATTTATCACTTTTATTTTTATTGCATTTAGAACAACACAAAAGAAGATTATCCCAACTATAAGCTAACCAATAATATTTAGATTTAGGTCGATAATGTTCTATATGTTTATCATCATCCGATATATCTTTTTCACAATAAGCACATTTAAAACTATAGATTTCATTTAATTTATTTTGAACCGAACCAACTTTATATAAATTTTTTTTGTCAATATATTTAGATGCTAAAACATTTTTATTAAAGGCTTCTTCTCTATTAGAGTTATTTAGAATAGTAGGAATATTGTTTAAATCCTTCTCAATTTTTCTCATGTTTAGCAAACTCTTCTTCTATAAGTTTTAAAATAGCCTCTTCATCAAGATTAATATCCTCTTTTATCTTTTGAGAAACCACTTCATGAATCTTCTCATATACATAATCATCTTCACTTAACTTTCGTTTATCATAGTGTCGTGATGTCATACTATCTAAATCAAATAGAGGTGACGAGATAACAGTATTGCTCGTATAACCTCTATTTGGAATTTGATTTGAGATTTTTGTCTCTCCGTTCTCTTTATAAATCCTATAAAAAACTGCATCTGTACTTGCACCTAAAATCGTTACGGCACTATGTGTTATCATAATAAATTGGATATTTGGAAAAACTTTTCTAAGATTATAGACAAAATCATATTTCCATTTTGGGTGTAGATATAAATCGACCTCATCTATTAAAACTATGGCTTTGAAGTCTTTGAGTTCTTTGATAATGTCATCATTCTTTTCTATATTTTCAATCAATCTTGAAACTAAATCAAAAAGCCAAATAATAGTGCTTTTATATCCCTCCGATAGTTTATCAAAATTAATCTCTCTATTATCTTCTTTGAAAATAAATTCTCTATCACCCTTTTCTACTTTTACACTCTCTTGTAAAATAATCTCATTAAATTTTTCGATAAATTCATCAATTAAATTCTCTTCACCACTTTTTAAAATCTCTTCAGGTTCTTTGAGAAAGGTGGTATCTTTAAAATCACTTGTATCAAAAAGACCACTATACCCATACTCATCAAATTTTTTACGAACTTTATTCCGATTAATTCCATAAGCAAAAACATTTGAAATATTTTTATCTTTGCTATAATCTTGTGCAAATTCATCTTTTACAGAGAGTTCCATATTTTTTTCTATAGGTCGAATATACTCTATAATCTGTCCTGAATACTCTTTTTTAAGTGCTAAAAGTATCGCTTGAAGTAAAATAGTTTTTCCATCACCATTCTCTCCTACAAAATATATCTCTTTTTTATTTTTTAGATTTGTAATTTCCATATTTTTTATAGAGAAGTAGTTTTCGATTTGAATAGCACCCAAATAACCAAATTTATGAGATTCTATTCTTTTTATTTGGTCTAAATCTTCTTTTAAAGTCTTTAATAAAACTTCTAAATCTTCCATTTTTTCAAGAAAAATAGGATATAAATTTTTTACTCTTTCTTTTTTATAAAATTCATCTCTATTCTCTTCTAATGTAATAAAAACTGATGATTTAGTTATACGAAATTGGGCAAATTCTATACAATTTGAAAAAATAATACATCTTTCTTTATAATTTGTAGTTGTAGTTTTACTCCAATATTCCTGTTTTTTCCCCATATCTCCTAAATATTGTTCTAATGGATTTAAAGAATTAAACCATAACTCATTTACCCTATTATAAGTAAAAAAGTTAGCTATATTTTTAATAAAATAATATTTTTTTTTAAACTCTTCTATATATTTATTTTTATCTATATCTTCAAAATCATCAATAGTAAAATCAGTTATATCATAATCATCTATCTGTAGTTCATCTTCAAAATCTTTTTTAAAAATATCTAAAGTATCAATAAGATATAGAAAAAAATCCGTAGAAAAAAGCCAATACGCATCTTTTTTTGTAGAACCAAGAAGTCTTTTATAATATTTACAATTTCTAGGATTCTCAGGGTCAAATACATATTTATCTATCTCATCTTTGTCCATTGCCATTTATTACCCCTTTTACAGATTAAATCCTTTATTATACTATATTACACTTTAATGCCTATTCTCACAAAATCCCCTTAGTACTAGGCACTCCTGCGTTCTTATTGATAGTAACAGCACGACGAAGAGCCACAGCCAATGCCTTAAATGAAGCCTCTACCATATGGTGCTTGTTTCGTCCTCTATTGCAGATTAGATGTAGAGTTAGATGGGCATTAAAGGTAAATGCCCTAAAAAACTCCTCTACAAGCTCTACATCAAATGAGCCTATCTTCCCCTCCATTGGCATCTCAAAAACTAGATAAGGACGATTTGATACATCCAAATCACAGCTAACAGATGCCTCATCCATTACAACAGTAGCGTTACCATATCTCTCTATACTCTGTACTGGATAGAGAGCCTTTGCAAATGCTTGACCTAGTACTATAGCAATATCCTCTACCGAGTGGTGGTCATCTATATGGGTATCTCCTTTGCATGATATTTCTATATTTGTATGAGAGTGTTTTGCTAGTGCCTCTAACATATGGTCGAGAAAACCTACACCTGTATCTATTTTTGATTTGCCTTGACCGTAGAGTTTGAACTTTACGGTTATATCTGTCTCTTTTGTCTTACGAGAGATTTCTATCATATATCTTTTCCTAGAATAAATTAAAATAATTTCAATATTAGAATCTTAGAGAAACAACAACCCCACCAATATTAACATACCTATAAGTATCACATACCCATACTTAGGGTTTTGAGTCTTCATAGATTTGTAAATCCCCCAAAATACAACTCCTACACTAACTAAAGAAGCAATCAACCAAGGAACCAGCCAAGGCATGGACTCATCTACCTGTTTTATATTTTCTGCAAAGAGGGTCATACTACTTAGCAATGAAACAAAAGCTATCTTTCTCATTTGGATAACTCTTCTTGGGCAAGTTTATCTACCATTTTGATACTATCAAGGGCATTTACCAAAATCTGTTTGGTTGATTTGAGAGGTTTCATTCTTAGATTGGTCTGTTTTTTATCAAAAGATTCATTCATCAAAACCTCCATTACCTCTTTTTCTAACTCATCATAAATCTCTTGGAGTTTTTTCTCTATAAATTCAATATTCACTATTTTGCCTTTGGTCTAAAGATTTTGATAACCTCATCATTTGCCTCCATAAAAGCCCCACCGATAAGGTCTATACAGTATGGAACAGCAGGAAAAACAGCATCTAAGCACTCTCTAATAGATTTAGGCTTACCTGGTAAATTTATAATCAAAGAGCCATTACAAATCCCTGCTGTCTGACGAGACAAAATAGCCGTTGGGACATATTGAAGGCTAACAGCTCTCATCTGCTCTCCAAACCCAGGTAGTAACTTTTGACATACACTCTCTGTCGCTTCTGTAGTGACATCTCTAGGAGCTGGCCCTGTCCCTCCTGTGGTTACTATAAGGTCACAATTTTTATCTGAGAGTTCAATTAGTGTATTTTCTATTATCTCCTGCTCATCAGGTATACATCTATACTCATACTCACACTCATTTAATAGATACTCCTTCATAGTATCCATAATCGCTACACCTGATATATCTTCGTAGATACCTTGACTTGCTCTATCACTTGTGGTTACTACACCTATTTTGATTTTATCCATTCTTTATCTCACCTCTTAACTCTTCTATTGTTTTTTCTGCTTTGACCAATACAGACTCAAACTCCACAAGCTCTGCATCTTTCTCTTTTAATAATTTTTTGAGCCTATCTAAACTTTCACTACTATTACCACTACTACACTCTTTTTCCAATTTTTTCAAAAGAGTGGCTTTTTTCATCAACTCAAACTTTAACTCTTTGTTTTTTTTCTCTTCGGTTGTTCTTAATAACTTCTCTTTTTTATACTTTTGCTCTAGGGATTTAATCTGACGATTATGCTCTTCCTCACTAGAGCTTAACTCATTATAATCCATATCATACTCTTCAGCAACCAAAGCTTTTGTAAATAACCAACCCACAAAAAAACCTATCAACAAAGCAGCGACTAAACATAGTGCCATATTCATCATCAACTCCATCATGTTATCTCCTTATCCCAATTTCTACTCGTCTATTTAGCTTACTATATGGTTCATCTTCATATAGTAAATCCTCTTCTCCAAAACCTTTTGCCTCAATATTCACAGGATTTATACCTGAACTACCTAGATAATTTCTCACACTTTTTGCTCTCTCTTCACTTATCCATCTATTGATAGCTCTTTTACCACTCGCATCTGTATATCCTCTAACCTCTATTTTTACATCTGGAACTTTTTTTAATATAACTATTATCTCATTTAGAGTCTCTATACCCTGTTTTGTAATCCTAGCACGGTTTCTAACAAAATTTATATTTCTTTTCTTTAAAATCTCTGTAATCTGTTTTTGTGCTATTGCTACAATATCTTCTCTGCTCTTGTCATCTCTTTTGCTACTATTTATCTCAACAACTCTCTTTTTCTCTCTTGGTTCCAATATCTTTACAGTTGTTTTATCATCTACACTATAATTATTATATTTTGCCAATAAACTACTCAATCTATCTTTTGATGCTCTATTTAAAAACTCTCCACCTAAAGTCATTTTCCCTGCCTTATCTACCAAAAGAGTGGCATAAGCCAAATTCTCCTCATAAAACAGATCGATAACCTCTTTTGCAAAAGATTTCCACTTTGGAACTTCAACATCAGGAGAAAAGATAATTGCCCTATCACAGTGTATAACTGTACACATCTTCATCATACTTCTTTTTAGAGGGTCGGAGTCCTCAAGCAGTGGCATTCTTCCATCTATAGAGATTATCCCTTTCTCTATTTTATACTCCAATGTAGATTGTTGTTCCAATTTTTTGCTATTTTTACCCGATACAGACGCTATAGAAACCTCTCTTTGCCCCTTTTTAGAACTCTCTTCTATTACATTTTTTTCTTCATCCATAGAGTTACTTTCCATGTATAAACAAGATGCAATGAGGAGAATAGAAGCCAATAGACCATACATTAGTATCTTAGAACTTTTTTTCATATTTTAACATCCCTTATCTATTTTTGTAGTATTATATTGTAAATAGTTATTGTCTCCTATTAAAAATGAAAATTTTCTCCAAGATAGTACTTACGAACACTCTTATTATTCATTATCTCCTCACTAGTTCCAGTAGCCAACATCTCACCACTTCTCATCACAAATGCCTTGTCACAAATACCTAATGTCTCACGCACATTGTGGTCTGTAATCAAAACACCCATATCAAGCTCTATAAGCTGTCTGATAATAGATTGAATATCCTCCACAGAAATAGGGTCAACCCCTGCAAATGGTTCATCAAGCAACAGAAACTTAGGCTCTGCTACCAAAGCCCTAGCAATCTCAACCCTCCGTCTCTCTCCACCTGATAGTTGAATACCGTATCTATTACGAATAGGTTCAATATTAAAAAGATTCAGTAGATTTTCTATGCGTTCATCTGTCGTTTTTCTATCTAATCCAATAGCTTTTGCCGCCATTAGTAGATTATCCTCTACTGTCAAATCTTTGAAGATACTAGACTCTTGGGGTAGATAGCCTATCCCCATCCTAGCCCGAGTACTCAAGGGAAGCTTTGTAATATCCTCTCCATCAAGATAGACCTTGCCATCTGTGGCATCAGTTATCCCACATATCATATAAAAAGAGGTACTCTTACCTGCACCATTTGGTCCTAATAATCCCACAATCTCACGGGATGATACTTTTAATGAAATATCATGAATAATAGTTGTCTTTTTAATAGTTTTTGATAAATGTTTAGCCTCTAGTGTATGTATCATGCCTCTCTCTTGATTATATATTCTCTTCCCTCACCACAAGGTGTAATAGTTACAGAGAAAACATTATATCCAACATTTATTAGAAAATTTTTAAGTTCATTATCCCCCCACTCTACTAAATGCCATCCATCCTTATCAAACTCTTCAAAAAGCCCTAACTGCATAAACTCCTCATTCTCTATTCTATATAAATCATAGTGAAAAAAATCATCTCCATAACACTGTTGGAGCGAAAAAGTTGGAGATGTTACCTCATCAGTTATCCCTTTTGATTTGGCTATTGCTTTTGTTAGGGTTGTTTTGCCTGAGGCTAGGTCTCCTGTTAGGAAGATTATGGCGTTTTTTGGGAGGGTTTGGTTTAGGTGGGTTGTTATTTTGTTTAATTTGTTTAGGGATGCTATTATTGTTTTCATTTTAGGGTGTCCAAGATTTTATTTAGTTCTTTTAGGAGTTCTATGCTACTTGTAAACTCTTGCTTATAAAACTCTCTATTTTTATCATCATGAGAAGCAGAATTCATTAATATGTCTTTATAAAATTCTGTTTTTTTCACTATATCTTTTAAAAAATCAATCCTATAATCTCTATATCTATTTTTATCAAAATCTACAATTTTCTGTTTTATTATCTTTACTTTTAGATTATTATCTATATTATTATTTTCACAATGCTTTTTAATAGCTTTTACAAACTGTAACAGATTATTTTTAGGATAAGGCATAATATATTCTAAATTTTTAAGAGAGTTTAAAATATTACTCATCTCTTCAACTCTACCCATTTCCAATATCTGTTCAAATCTATGAACAATATACTCAAACTCTTTTCTTAAAAAATTTCCACTTATTTCTAAATTATAGTTATCTTTTCCTAAATATTTTTCTGCTTCTATTAAATAGTTGTGATTAACATCTATAAGATAAGCATTATTATCTACCAAAAATATATTTTTAATATCCCAATCTCTACTCTCTTCTCTCATTTTTAAAAGTTTAATGATAAGATTATTAAACTGCAAATTATGAGTCATAACAATCTTTTGATACTCTTTAAAATTGTCTAAAATATATTGCATAATTAGTTTTCTATTTGCCATATCTAGGCTTGTTAAAAAGTCATCTAATACTAGAATTTTTAATTCACTATTAGTTTCATATTTTTTAGCTAATGCAAAATATATTGCTATTGAGATTAGTTTTAGTTTAGCTTCATTGAAATGGTTTTTGAAATCTCCTTTATCATCTACATCTTTTACTTTTAAAGATATTGTAGGAGGAATTAACTTTTTATTTAGAATTTTTGCATCTTCAATAACAAATTCTATCTCAAAATCTTTTTTTAGTTTTTTTATAATCTTATTAACCTCATCTATAGGCATATAATTATAAAAAGTTTTCCTAAATACTTTATTTAACTCTATTATTGAGTCTAATATATCTCTTGGGACTCTATCCCCTTTTACTCTTCTTAGTTTATCTTCTAATGGTCTATATATTAAAAGTTCTTCTAATTCAACAAAATGTTTTATTAACTCATTTTCAATAAGAGTATAAAAATCTATAGTAACTATTTTTCGTAAAACCTTTTCATCACATAAATAAATAGTTTGATTTGCTAATAGTTCTCTATTTTCAATAGTATTATTTACTCTATTTAAAGATTGATTATTGTCGAACTCTATCTCTACTTTTAAATCTTTATTACGAAAATCTCTATGAAGAAATTTATCTGCTACATCAACCATATTAGAGACAATCTTTTTATCTTTAAAATAATAAAGATTACTATATAAAGCCTTATATATTGAGCTTTTCCCTGTTCCATTTTCTCCATATATTAAACAGTTTTTATTTATATTAAATTCTAAACTATTATGGAATTTGAAATTATTTAATTTTATATTTTTAATTTTCATCTTTGAAAAATCTCTCTATTCTTTTTTTTATTATTATTTCTTGCTTCAGTAGAATAGCATTTATTGCTATTTCATTTACAAATTTTACTTTTGGAATTTTTCTTAACTCTTTAGCTAATTTAAAGTTATCTTCTATTGCTGATTCCTCTAACAACTTTATCTTCTCTTCTAACGAAACATCATCTCTTGCATCAAAATTTAGAACAACCATATTTCTATTTTTTTTATCTCTAAGAATTTTTTTTAGATAATAAGGATAGATTGCTTTTTGCTTTTTATTTAGATAACTACTTAAAATTACTTGCATTTTATAGTTCACATAAAAAGATAGACTCTTTGTGTTTACATCATTAATTTTCTTTAACACAACAAGTTCTTGATTATAAACTATATTTATTATTGTTGTATTATAGTATCTAGAATTAGGAAATAGCAAAAGATATTTAATTAAATTTTTAAAATATAAAATAGTTTTTTCAATATTTTCTAATTTTATAATAGATACTAAGTCTATAACAGATAATTGTATTATAGACAATAAAAAGGATAAAGGGAGTTTAAAAAAAATTCTATATTCATATTCATCAATTATCTGAAACCATTTAGTTAATTCTCCATATTTATTTGGGTTAATTTTCACATCTTCAAAAACTTTTATAGAATAAACTATTCTTGTAATATTATAAATAATTTCATCATACTTAATATTACCAAAGGGAGAACACTGCTCTTCCATAAAAAAATCTCTTATATTTAACTCTTTACTTTTTATTCCCTCTCGACCCCTAATGATATACATATAGATATAAAATACATCATCTATTGAGTATTTTGTTTCATTGACATTTCGTTCAAATTTATTCCATAACTCAATAAATTTATCCTCTTCAAGCATATTTATAGCCTCTTCATATAACCTAGCTTTAAAAATATCAGCATTAGAGAGATTTAACCCTCTATTATTAATAGTTTCAAATATCCTAAGTGCCTTATTTCTAGCTTTAATAGAAGTACTATCTCCTGTCTCAATAGGAAGCAAATATATATCATAAAGTAAAAAATCAACAAATCTATCAATCTTTTCATACTCATTTAACTCTTTTATCTCACTATAAAAATAACAGATATTTTGTATAAAAAGATTTTTTTCATCTATCTCTTTATCACAATTTTCATTATTCAAATCAAATTCCAAAATCTCCTTATATTGATTATACTCTTCAAGATAATCACTAAATTGCAATCGTGTATCTTTAATTTTACTATCTCTTACATCTTCTATCCAAATAGCATTTTTTATATCACTATTTTGGCTATCAAAAACCAAAAGCACTTGAAGCAGAAGCAAAAGAGTAGTTAATCTCTGTTGCCCATCAATAACCTCAAATCTATTTCTCTCTTCCATATTCCAAGCAAGAACAATATTTCCTAAAAAATATCCCTCTTTCTCTTTATTATAAAACTCTCTTTTTAAATCCTCAAAAAGCTCTCTACAGTGTTGAATCTGCCATGAGTAGGGTCTTTGATATGGAGGAATATAATATTGTGTTTTGCCACTAAAAATATCATATATAGATTTCTGCTCTGCTTTTAATGTCAATGCCATTTTATATCCTTATAATTTATTTGAAACCTCTACAATCCTATCCAAATGCTCCAAAGCCTCCCCACTATCAATTCCACTTCTAGCAATCTCAAAAGCCTCCTGCATATCTCTAAGCCCACCATTAGCAAATAGAGCATGACCTGCATTTAATATAATAATATCTCTTTGAGCATCTGTAGCATTACCACTAAAGATATTTCGAGTTATTAGAGCATTATCTTTTGCACTTCCACCCAAAATTGCCTCTTTTGGAGCTAATTTAAATCCATAAGTTTGTGGGTCTATAACTCCTGTCGATACTTTACCATTTTCTACAAAAGCATATTGTGAGGTGGTGGCTAATGAAATTTCGTCCATTCCATCATTACTACTTACTACAAATGCTCTTGTGGCTTTTAGTTCAACTAATGCTTTTGCCATTCGCTCTATATAATCAGGACTAAATACACCAAGCAGATACTTTTTTGCTCCTGCTGGGTTTGTTAAAGGTCCTAGGATATTAAAGATGGTTCTATGGTCGATTGATTTTCGTATAGGCATAATATGTTTCATAGCAGGGTGATGATTCATAGCAAATATAAAACAGAAACCTGTCTCTTCGAGCATTTTAATCTGTTGCTCTGTATTTAGATTTAAATTAATTCCCAAAACCTCTAATACATCAGCTGAACCTGAATTGCTTGTTATACTTCTGTTTCCATGTTTGGCTACTACGCAACCTAGAGATGCCAAAAGTAGTGATACAGTTGTCGAGATATTAAAGCTCCCACTCTTATCTCCTCCTGTTCCTACTATATCTATAGCTTTTTCTTGTAACTCTTGTGAGATTGGTAGTTTAATTGAGTGTTCTCTCATAATTGAGGCTACTGTGGCTATATCTTGGGAGGTTTCACCTTTTTTGTATAGTTCTATTAATAGATTTTTTGCTTCTTCTTTATTTAATTTATTGGCAAATAGTTTTTGGAATTGCTCTTTTGTATTCATTGTTTTTCCTTTTTGGAAGGTATTATTTGGTGTTTTCGGGGGAAAACACCCTACAGTTCTTTGAAATACTCTTCTTTTTTGCTTTTTGGGATTGTTTTTGTTGTTGGGATTTGTAGGACTTCGTAATTTTTTGCACCTTTTAGGTACTCTATGGTTATCTTGTCTCCTACAGCTACACTTTTACTTGCTTTGGCTTTTAGACCATTTATATATACTACTCCACTCTTTACCATATCACTCGCTACTGTTCTTCTTTTTATGACATTTACAGAGGCTAACCACTTATCAACACGCATAATTTTTACCTTTTTTTTATATAATATTGGTTGGCTAAAGCCAACCCTACGCCAACCATATATTTATCTTTTAAACTCTTGTTCTGCTTGATTAGCCACCATAACACCAATCATAGAGAGATTATCTCCCACAATATGATTAGATGCTCTAAGCTCCTCCAAAACCTCTTTTGCCTCTCTCATCCCATTCTCAAACATACCAGTATTAACAAGAGACTCCATAGTATCTTTCATGGTCTCCCCCTCTTCTCTTTTGGCAATTGCCAAAAGAAAAACTCGTTTAATAATATCTAACTCTTCCATATATTATACTCCTTCGTAGTATAAAAAATTAATGCAATTCAGCGTTTAATTTCACCTCACGAGTACTTCTTCGCACAATCATTTTTCCTGTTGTAGAGTCTTGTCTAAAATGTAAACCATTTAATCCTTGGAGTGCATCTGCTCTTATAGTTCCACTAGCTAAATTTGCATCAGGATTGGCCTCATTGATTTTTGCAACCTCATCAGCAGAAATCTCTACCTTTGTACCTGCAAAGATAGCCAAACCACCATCTATAATACACGCATCACCTAGAGGAATACCACAAGTTGAGTTTGCACCTAGAAGTGTATTTTCACCGATAGAGATAGGATTACCATCTGTTCCTGATAATACTCCTAAAATACTCGCTCCTCCACCAACATCACTTCCTGCTCCAACAATAGCCGAGCTAGAGATTCTACCCTCTACCATTACAGCACCTAGTGTTCCTGCATTGAAGTTGATATAACTAGCACCTGGCATTACAGTTGTTCCACCTGCTAGTTGAGCTCCCATTCGTACTTTTGAAGCCTCTAGGATTCTTGTATTATCAGCAGGGATAATGTGTTGTAGGTATCTTGGGAACTTATCTACAGAGTCTACAGCAGGATAAGTTCCGTTTAGTTTCATCTCTATCTCGTTTTCTCTTAGATACTCTAGCTCATATGGAGTGTTTCCAACCCATGCTACATTTTGTAAGATTCCAAACGCTCCATTTAGGTTAATCTTTCTAAGCTCTACTTTGCTTTGAGATAGGGCATATAGTTTGAGATATACAGCCTCTACACTCTGTGGGTTTTCATCAGCAAATAAGAATGTAACTCTAAAGTTTTTTGCCAAATCATCTATCTTTGCTAATGTTTTGATTACTTGAATATTTTTATGAACAGAGCCTCTAGCCTCTCCCATAAAAGGTTCAAATGCTGATAGTGAGTTTTGTATAAATTCATCATTGATAGTCGAAACAAACTCTGAACCTGAAAAATCAACCTCTACCCCTGACTCTTGAAGAGCTTTTACATATACAGCTGCTGAGCCAAAATTCTCACCCCAATTGATAAGACCATAATTTGCTTGTAGAACCTTGTCTGCATTTTTTTGACCTCTATCTACTCTAGCTATACCAAAACCTATAGGTTTTCTATAACCCTCTTGACTCTCTATCTCTGCTACTAATGCTTTGAACTCTTCTACAGAACCTACTGTTTCTATTGCCATCTGTTTTACCTTTTTTTGTTCTAAATTATAATTTTGTGATTATATCGGATTTGGCTTATCTTTTATATAGTAGAATATCAAGATGAAAAACTTACATAATGCACTACAACTAAAACAGCTATATCAACTAAAAGCTTTGGGTTTTAACTATACAGACGCAAAACCATTCTCTTATGAAGATAACAAACTAGAGTTACCAAACTCACTAGATGAGCTAAAATCTCAAGCAGAAAATTGCCATCTATGCCCATTGAGCAAAGCTAGAAAGAGGGTTGTATTTGGCGAGGGAGACCATAGAGCAAAAGTGATGTTTATAGGTGACCATCCACTAGATATAGAGGATAGTTTAGGAAAACCCTTTCAAGGGCGTGGGGGTGAGATGTTGACTCTCATGATAGAAAAAGTAGTAGGATTACCTAGAGATGAAGTCTATATCACAAATCTGCTGAAGTGTCACGCATTATCTATAACAGATGAGCATGAGTCATATATACATATCTGCAAAGCCTATCTATTCAAGGAGATAGAGTTAATAAAACCCGATATTGTAGTAACCCTTGGCGAGATGCCATATCACTACTTGACAAATGATACTAGAGATTTAAAGGAGATTCGTGGAGTGATTAGTAGTAGAGATGGATTTAAACTCATACCCACCTATCATCCCAATTTTTTACTAAAAAATCCCTCTTTGAAAAGAGATGTTTTTATAGATTTGAAGATAGTAAGAGGATTGATAGAAAAATAAACTATTTCTGATATAATACGCCCAATAAAAAAATGGAGCTACAATTGTCACTTTTCTCTTATCAAACTGTTCAGAAGATTCTATTTAGATTCGACCCCGAGACAGCACACTCTATCGCCTCTTTGGCTCTTCGCTCTTTGGCGTATGCACCGAGTATTATGCGTTTTCTGAAAAATCACTACTTTGTAACCAATCCTGTTTTATCTCAAACTCTATTTGGTACAAAATTCCAAAATCCTGTAGGATTAGCTGCAGGATTTGATAAAAATGGTGAGTATATTACTGCAACACCAACACTAGGGTTTGGGTATACAGAGATAGGAACTATCACCCCAAAACCACAAGATGGAAACCCAAAGCCACGGCTATTTAGACTAAAAGCAGATAGGTCTCTACAAAACGCTATGGGCTTTAATAACCGTGGAGCAGAGTATATGCGTAAGCGATTGGATAAACTATACTTTTTTGATTATCCTATAGGGATAAATATTGGTAAAAATAAACTAACATCCGAAGATAAAGCACTAAATGATTATAAATCTCTGCTTGAGATATTCAAAGATTATGGAGACTATATTGTTATAAATATCTCCTCTCCCAATACCCCAGGATTAAGAGATTTACAAAATGAAGAATTTATTACCAATCTATTTAATATGGCAAAAAATATAACAACTAAACCAATCTTGCTAAAAATCGCCCCTGATATGGAAGCAGATGATGCTATTATCTTGTGTAAAACAGCCGTAAAGGCAGGAGCTAGTGGAATTATTGCTACTAATACTACTATTGATTACTCAATAACTCCAAATGCAAAAGATTTTGGTGGAATCTCGGGAGCTTTGGTTCGTGAAAAGTCATTTAAACTATTCCAAGCAATAGCAAAAGAGCTATATGACAAAACCACTCTTATCTCTGTAGGTGGAATAGAGAATGCAGAGGATGCCTATAGACGGATAAAAGCTGGTGCTTCTCTAATCCAAGTCTACAGTATGCTTATCTACAATGGACCAAATATGATAAAAGAGATAAATGAGGGTCTAACAAAACTGATTCAAGCTGATGGATATAAAAATATCACAGAAGCAATAGGAGCTGATATAAAATGAGAATTTTAATTAAATTTATAACAACAATATTATTAACAGGAATTTTAATGGCAAATTCATTACCAAAACATTATACAAAAACATTGGAGAATGGTTTAGAAGTGGTAGCAATACCAATGAAAAACAACTCAAATGTAATTACAACAGATATATTCTACAAAGTAGGAAGCCGAAATGAGGTAATGGGCAAGAGTGGAATAGCTCACATGCTAGAGCATCTAAACTTCAAATCAACCAAAAACCTAGAAGCAGGTGAATTCGACAAGATAGTCAAATCAAAAGGAGCTATAAATAACGCCTCTACAAGTTTTGATTATACTAGCTACTTTATAAAGTCATCTTCACAAAACTTGGCTACCTCTATGGAACTTTTTGCTGAACTTATGGAGAATCTAAATCTAAAAGATGAAGAGTTTCAAGTAGAGCGAAATGTAGTAGCAGAAGAGAGACGAGTTCGAACAGACAACCCACCAATTGGGTATCTCTACTTTAGACTCTTTAATACCCACTTTGTCGCACACCCCTATCACTGGACACCTATTGGGTTTATGAATGATATTCAGACATGGACTATTAATGATATTCGTGAGTTTCATGGCAAATACTATCAGCCAAATAACGCTATTTTAGTAGTCACTGGAGATATAGACAAAGAGAGTGTATTCAAAGAGGCAGAGGCTAAATTTGGTCATATAAAAAATAGAGTCAAAATACCAAAGTGCAAACCCGTAGAACCAAAGAGAGATGGAAGTATAAGACAAATTATTCACAAAGATAACAATAGCGTAGATACTATAGCTATAGCCTATCCTATACCAAACTTTGAACACAAAGACCAAGTGGTACTCTCTGCTATATCCGAGCTAATGAGTTCAGGTAAAAGCTCTCGACTACAAAAAGAGCTTGTAGATAAAAAACAGATGGTAAACACCATTTATGGCTACAATATGGAGCTAATAGATGATGGAATATTTCTATTTATGGCAATAGCGAATCCAAATATAAAAATAGAAGATGTAGAAAAAGAGATACTAGAGGAGATAGAGAGTATCAAAAATGGTAGCGTAACCAAAGAGGAGCTAGAGAAGGTCAAAATCAATGCAAAGGCTGATTTTATCTATTCACTAGAGAGTTCAGCAGAAGTTAACTCTATGTTTGGAAGCTATCTAGTTAGAGGAAATCTAAAACCTTTACTTGAATATGAAGAGAATTTGGATAAAATTACGCCTGAAATGGTCACAGAGGTAGCAAAAAAATACTTCAATAATGACCTTGCTACAACATTAATACTTAGGAAAAGCAAATGAGCAGTTTGATTACTGGTGCTACAACAGCACTAATTACACCATTTAGAAATGGTACACTAGATGAAGCAACTTATGCAAAACTAATCCAACGACAAATTGACGGTGGAATAGATGCTGTATGTCCTGTAGGAACAACAGGAGAGAGTGCAACACTAACTCATGATGAACACAAAAGATGTATAGAGATTGCAGTAGAGGTCTGCAAAGGGAGTGAGACAAAAGTACTAGCAGGTGCAGGAAGCAACGCCACACATGAGGCGATAGATATAGCAAGACACGCAGAGGCTTGTGGTGTAGATGCTATATTCTCTGTAACTCCATACTATAATAAACCTAGCCAAGAGGGGTTATATCAACACTACAAAGCGATTGCAAAATCGGTAGAAGTCCCTTTTATGCTCTATAATGTCCCTGGGAGAACAGGTGTAGATATAGAGGCTGATACTGTATGTAGGCTATTTGATGATG
>CAZSHP010000008.1:0-43037 GCA_964606545.1 uncultured Sulfurovum sp.
TAAGGCTCAAATTATTGGGTATGTGATGCGTGAGTATCGGGGGGATTTTGAGGAGCTAATAGAGTTTGTAAAAGCCCAATTATTAATAACTCCAAACTAATATTTAGATATTTAAAAGGTTTTAAAATCTACTTGATTTTTTCTATTATCTTTAAATATGGTTGGGGTTGGCTCTTTTTTTGCCTAAAATATAGTATAATTTCTAATGCTAAAAATTTTATCTATTATACTTATGCTCTTAGCACCTATCAGTGCAGATGATTCGAATAACTCTAGTGGTTTTTTCAGTAATTTATCAAAAACAGAAAAACTGACTATTACAAATATTGGTATAGCAACAGGTGTGTTAACTTGGGGTTTTACTCAATGGGGTTATGGTGAAGAGAAGTACCATTGGGATAATGAGGGGTGGTTTGAAAAAACAACCTCCAATGGTGGTTCGGATAAATTAGGTCACTTCTATACCAACTACCTGATGACAAGAGTCATGTCACCTATATATGAGGATTGGGGTTATAGCCAGAGAGAGTCTGCACTATATGGCTCACTAACAGCTATAATGATTTCAGGACTCCTTATAGAGATTGGTGACGGATTTAGTGAACATGGCTTCTCAACACAAGATGTTGTAGCAGATACCCTAGGTGCAACAGCAGGGTATCTACTAAATATCAATCCATCACTAGCTAAAAAGATAGATTTTCGTTTTGAGTACGACCCATTTAGAGATACAGGGGTCAAAAATCAGACAGATTTTACAACAGATTATGAAAGAATGAAGCATCTTATGGCTATAAAAGGTGAGGGATTTGAGATATTTGAAGACACTCCAATAGAGTACCTAGAGTTTCATATAGGGTATTATAGTAGACATTTCAACCATGACTCTCTACCCATAGAGGGTAGAGAGAGGAATATATATATAGGTTTGGGTATAAATCTATCCAAACTATTTAGACCATATATAGGAGAATACTCTACTCTATTTAATTATATACAGACTCCTGCTACCTATGTTGAGAGGAGTAATAACCTCTAAGTATTCATTATAAACTTTTATAAGTAGATATTAATTTAAAACATTAGATAACCAACTATAATAAAATATCATATATTTCATTTTTCATACCAACTCTTATGCTATTATTGAGAGTAAGAAACTCAAAAGGGGAAACAATGAGACTTTTTATCACTACACTACTATTGACAACTGTTTACAGTTTTAGTTTTGACTACAATCTTAGAGCCTATACTATTACAGAAGGAGTATCCTGTTTTTTTGGTATAGACGAAGATGTTAATAAAAACAATGGAGGTAAGACGACCAATACATGCTATATAGAGACTCCCATAGGTTACATAGTCATAGACTCAGGACCAACATATAGTTATGCCCAACAAGCTTACTCTTTTATGCAAAAAAAGAGTAAACTCCCAGTAAAGTATGTTATCAATACATCCATACATGAAACAAAAATACTAGGCAATGAGTTTTATAAAAAACAAGGAGCTACACTCATTGGACCAGAATCATACAAAGAGCTTCTAAAAGAGAAAAAAACACCTAATATATCCAAAAAAATATCAGAAGATGCCTTTAGAAATACAAAGCTAGTGCCATTAGATATTTATCAAAATACTAATAGTAAAATAATTATAGGAGATATGACTATAGAGATTAAAAGATTCGAAAATCAAAATAGCAAACGACTTATTATATTTATACCAGAAAAAGAGATAATATTTGTAGGAGACTATATATGCAACAAGGAGGAGTATAAAAAAGAGAATCAATATGCTCTAATAAAATTTCAGAAAAATATCTGCAAGATAGAGAATCTACCATGGCAATATATTATATCTTCACAAGGAACGAGAATAGGCAGAGATACAATAAAAGATACTCAAAGTTATATAAATGCCATAATAATTCCAATAAAGAGAGAGAGAAGAGAGAAAAAAAGATATAAAAAGGATATTTATCGTAGAAAAAAAGATGTTATTAAATTTGCTTAGAGGGAAGTTCCCTCTTATTTTTTATATTTTCGATACATCTTCCATTTTCTCAAAAGAGGAACTTTTCTACTCTCAGGAACACCATGCTCTTTGATATATCCCTCAACAGCTTCTATCATCCTTAGAGATGATTTTCCATCATTATAGGGGTGGTACTGCGCAATAGTCTTCTCTCTTCCATCTTTGAATCTATCATTTCCCTCCAAAGTCCTCACAACATTTAGAAAAATCTGATTAATATCAGTATGGTTTGACCAAGTGATATTCTCCGACTGACTATTTAGAGTTATAACTGGTTTATCCAATAAGATGAATTCATACACTACAGATGAGGTATCAGAGAGCATCAAATCTGCCATATGTAGACTCTCTGTTATATCATTATCTTCAACTATCAAGATATTTGGAACATCCATCTCTCTATATGATTCGATAATCTCCTCATCCATCTTATCGTGAAACTTCACTATAAACAAAATCTCTTTATCTTTATGAGTGGCTAACCGTCTAATAACATCTTTTAAATCAATAGCAGAGGTCAAAGATGGAGAGAAAGTTGGTGCATATAGTACAATATGCTTAGCATTATGTTCGTCCAAGAGTTCATCTCTCTTGTGTCTAGTCTCTGCACTAATATCAAAAAGATAATCCAACTTAGACCATCCTGTCTCTATGACAGAAAAGTTTTTATGTTCCAAGGCAAGTGCTTCAAACTTCTTTGTAAAGTAGGGACCTTGGGTTAGATACAAATCAAAATAGTCACGAATTCTAAAGTGACCCTTTTTCTCCCCTGCAAGTCCATGAAAGATTTGGACTTTGACACCCCTTAACCAATAAGGGACATCATTACCAGGAACAAAAATAGCATCCGCTTTAAAATCTTTTAGAATCTCTAAGCTATTACTGTGCATCATATCCTTGTATGGAAAATCATTGAACAGTTCAGGAGTGATATACCATAGGTACTCATCTCCTCTCTCCTTTAGCGTATCGGCCAAAGGCTTCATTATAGAAAAGGCGTAAGGTAGGTTGCAAAATAGTATAGTTTTCATAACTGAAACAATACCATAAATCATATATAATTTCGTTTTTTTTGATTTATTTAGATAGAATCTTCCTAATTTTTTTAATATCATAATCCAAGAACAGCTTAATAATATAAAATGGTG
This sequence comes from uncultured Sulfurovum sp., assembly GCA_964606545.1. GTDB lineage: Bacteria > Campylobacterota > Campylobacteria > Campylobacterales > Sulfurovaceae > UBA1140. The sequence goes on from CAZSHP010000008.1 coordinate 3,186, forward strand.
ATTTTAAGATAGAAAAAAGTATGATATAATTTTTATAAAAAAAGATAAAAGATGAAAAAACCGTTTATTTGGGATAGATATTCAGACCAACCATATCCAATCAAAGATAAATCTTACAAAAAAAAGATGCGTAAAAAGCATCTTTTTGATTATATACCTCTACTATTAACAAACCTAATCATCTTTCCTCTCTCTATACTTTTAATGAGACTATTCAAAGAGGAGAAAATAGTTGATAAAAACTTCTATGGAGTAGGTGTTGATTTGGACAAGGGAGAGATTCAAGTAGAACTCATAGAGGAGCTTAGAGTTAAACATATCTTAGTTAGGATGCCTCTTTGGGAGATGAGTAGAGTAGATGAGTTTGTAGAGTTTGCAAATAAATTTAAAAATCAAACTATACTACTGAATATACTACAAGATAGAGAGCATATAGAGAATACTACTCTACTGAAAAAAGATATAAAAATCATATTTGAAAAATTTAGCCCCACTGTTACAGAGTATCAGATAGGAAATGCTATTAATCGTACAAAGTGGGGATTTTTCTCTATGAGTGAATATCTAAAATGGTACAAAACTATTCAGACAATCAGAGATAAACACTACCCCACTCTAAAGCTTATCGGCTCATCTGTTATAGATTTTGAGTACCACTATACTATCCGTACACTCTTTAATATGTTTAATATAAAATATGATAAATTCTCAGCTCTACTATATGTAGATAGAAGAGGGAGTCCTAATAGTACCCAAATGTTAATCTTTGATACCAAAAATAAAATAGATATGCTATATAGTTTGGTTAGACTATCCCAAAGAAGTTCTAATGATATATATATCACAGAGGTAAATTGGCCCCTATCAAATACAGCCCCATATGCTCCTACTTCAGAAAAAGAGTGTGTGAGTGAACAAGATTATGATAAATTTATGAGCCAATATCTACATATTGCGAAAAAAAGCAATAAGATTCAAAGAGTATATTGGCATCAACTAATAGCCTCAGGCTATGGATTAGTTGATAATAGATATGGCAAGATAAGAAAAACTCCTGCATTTGAATCTTTTAAAAAAGAGATAGAGTATTGCTAAATGTTGTTAACAATACACTCTTACTATCTATTCAGGACTACTAGACTCTCCATATATCAGAGCTAGTTTTGCCAAAGCTCCTGTAAACCCTGCATTATAGTCAGTCGCAACCTCATTTGCAGTCCAACCAATCTCACCGTCTCTAACATCTTGGTAGTCATCATCATTGGCACTCATAGGACCACCAACTAATGCACCCTCAATTATATATCTGTTTGGATTTGAATCATCAACTGTTGAAACACCTGATGCAGCCCTATGGTGTGGTCTAATAGGATAGTTATCTCCATATCCAACTACATAACTAAAGTTACTTGGATTGTCTCCTAACATATAGTCTATTTGAGACTTACCAAAATCTACAAATCTCTGTTTTTGAGTCTTATCACTAATCATATCAGCATACATCAAAGAGATAAACGCTACGCTTGACGCGTATCTTAGATTTCCCCACTTGATACCATCACGAACTCTAAGTCCACCTGCACTAGAGGAGACACCATTTGATGAGTCTATCCAAGCATTTAGCTCATTCTCTACTCTCTGTTGATAGTCACTCTCACCCTCTTCAAAGAGTAGAAGTGACACACCCAAAATCATATTATCCCAAGCATGACCCCATGGATACTCATCTCTCATTAACTCTTTGGCCTGACCAAGATAAGAGCTATCATTAGTCGCTCTATAGAGCCATATCGCACCCCATGCTCTTTGGTCATTGTTATTGCTATAGAGTTTGTAAAAATCCTGTCCTGAAGAGGAGTAGTCATCATCAGTTGGATAGGTCATAGCAAACTCATGCAATCTCTTTGCACTATCAAGAAGCTTTTGAGAGTACTCTTCATCATCTTGAAATAGAATAGCTCCAGAAGCAAATGCTCCAACCATAGCACCACTGACAGCGGCACACCCACCATCACTATCACAACTAAATGTTGGTCTATCCATATCTAGCTCTTCAGGTGGCCCCCAAAAACTGTGGTCAGCATATCCATCGGCTACCTGAAAATAGACCTTATCATCAGCAGGAGAATCTAACTCCTCCCCTGCTTGATAGGTATTAAGTAGATAATCAAGAGCATATTTGACCTGCTCTTTTCCATACTCTAGTTTTCCTGCTTGAATATAGGCATCTCTTTGAGCCAACATACTCCAATTCAACATCCCTACACTATAGCTCATAGGTAAATTAAACTTAACATGGTCTCCTGCATCAAACCAACCACCATTAAGGTCAACTCCCACATCACTACCATCTGTTGTTGAGGCTGGTTTTCTCCAATCTACTGTTGGAAATGGCCCTACAGCTCTTTGAGCCTCATAAAATTTGAGTGATAATCCTAGAACATCATGATATTTTAACTCGGCACTTGGTGGTGGTGGAGTTGTAGAATCACCAAAAATATATGAGATAACATCCAACTTGAACTCCAAATCACCATTAGAAGCAATATCCACCTCATCAGTAGCACTACTACCAATCAAACCTAAATGGTACTCATTATTCATAAAGAATTGATACCCACCATAATCGTGTCTAGGGTTATCAAATAGTGCCATTGGAGCAAAACCAAATAGACCATTTGCCTTTAAAGACTCTCTTATCTCTGAGAGTGCTTTATATGTATTATTTGCTTTCTCTTCCCAACCATGTTTGTTAATCTCAGAAGTCTCTATCTCTCCATCTCCATCATCATCACTCCAAGTAGCTGTAGCAATTGCAATATATGGTAGGAAAACTGGCTTATGATACTTATCTGATAAAAATTTGGAAAAGTTATTAATTCTATCAGCCAATAAATCAATACCTATCTCCTCATCACTATAGGCTTTTGGATTTGGGCTTTCCCAATCTCCTGGATTGAGGGGGTCTCTACTAAACTGTCCTATCATCTGCTGAAATGAGATAAAATCTAGCTTATCGCTCAGCTCATTGTAGATTATTTCAGGTCGTCCCCACTCATACTTATCTCCTAAAGCACAGTTTTCATATCCACACTTATCATAGGTCTGATTAACTCCTCTACTTCCTGTATCAGTCATAGCTAGAGAGAATAGTGTATCTGAAGTATTCGCCTTTATATAGTCAATTGCATTACCTATGATAGATGCTAACTCTCTCTGATTCTCTTCACTATCTAAGACATTATTTTTATTGAACTCTGGCTCCATAATCAAAATCTTTTTACCATTAAGCTGATTTAAAAATGTAGCTACTTTGGCATAATCATCTGAATATTGACTCTTTTTCTCATCATCAGGCATATCATTCATTAGTTCATCACCAAAATACCAATAGTTAAAGACAGGAACTACTCCTCTATCCATTGCTTGTTGTATTTTATCAACATCAAACCAACTCTCTTCCCAACCTTTTACAAACCAATAGACCAAAAATTTGCTACTCTTTAGACTATTTTGTAGAGAATCAAAAGCCAAACCATCAAAGTTTTTAATATTAGTATAGTTATCATTATTCTCAATATCATCATCAAATATCAAATCAGCTGAGTTTAACCATATCTTCTCTCCCTCTGTAGTAGATGCAAATGGAAATGATGATGAGTCTCCAAATCCAACATTAAACTCATTAAAAATAGGGTCAAGTGAAGCAATTAAACTATCTTTTGAAGTAAAAAGTGTCCCTTCATCTCCTTTAACCCAATACCCATATCCATTTAAGAGGGTATCTAAATTAGAATTTTCTTCCCAACTTCCCGTATATATAGACTCCCCACTCTGAGATTGAATCTCTTCTATACCTGACATATTTATATCATCTCTGGAGATATTTTGACACGATGCCATCAAATTCCAACCATCCCTCTTTAGAGGTTGACTAATGTAATCTCCTGCAACTCCACTATCAAAAATGGTATTCTCATCCCCTTTTACCCAATATCCATACCCTGCATAGAGATTTTCAAGATTAGAATATTTTGCCCAATCCCCTGTATAAATAGCCTCTCCATCTTGAGATTGTATCTCAGTAATATTGGTAATATTAACCTCTGTAGCACTCATATTTTGACATATTGATATGAGATTCCAACCACTTCTCTCCAACTCTGTTGCATTCACAAACAGCGTTAATAATGCCCATAGAGAAATTGATGCTAGTTTTCTTTTCATCCTATTCCTTTCGTATCTGATATATGATAAAATTTATTGATTTTGAATCGTTAAAATTGCGAGTTAAGTTTTATACAATATATTAGCATAATTTAGAAGATTAAATAAGGAAATTCTACCATAATAATAAAAAAATATTTAAAATGTATAGAAAAGTAATTTTTTAAAAAAATAATAAGTTTAATTCAAGATAGTCTATTTTTATATAAAAATAGACTACCTCCAAAGATACTTTTGTCTACAACAATTCATAAAAAATGTTATAAAACTTAAAAACTCATCTCTATAACAGTAATAGAATCAGATGAATCTACCTCCACAGGTGTAGAAGTAGCTACCAATAAATCCCCTTGGTATAGAGCTGCAACCATATTTTTAGTTCGATAAGTCTCTTGAATTTGCATTGTTGGAGCATCTTCTCCATTAACTCTTACTACTATACCAGTATGATTTGATTGGTCATTAGCACTCTCTTCATAATCAGCATAAAGCTTAACTATATAAGAGACACCATCTATATCTATAGTTGTTTCGACCTCTTCATCACTATTATTTATAGCTCTATAAACATACCCATCAGGTAGTAATATAGCATTACTATTCAAGCTATCTAAAATAGTTTGTGCTGTACTTTGACTAAATAGCATAAACTCAAAATCTCTACTACAATTCGTATCTATCACAGAAGTATCTGACCAACAGAGAGTCATATTATCCTCTCTATTATCTTCAATAATAGTCAAATACGAAGTCTCATTAGCATTGACATTAAAGAATGCTAATTGCCCTAGATTAGTAATATTGTAATCTGTATCTATATCAGGATTATCTATAGTTGCTACAAGCTCTTTTTGTGCTTGAAGATGAGTATCTGTAAATGACCAAGTTCCACCACCGAAGTAAGCTTCACCTGTTGTCTCATTAAAATCAGAATGAATACTCCACATATTTTTACCATTTAGATAATCAGTTGTAAATCTAGCTACAACACCAAATTTATTATCTACAATTTTCTGTTTTATAGCATCGATTGCTACACTATTATACATTGGGAATACCATCGCCACACCATTATGATGACTCTCTTCACCCTCAAATACTTTATCTCCACTTCCATCATCATAGACTGCAAATATTGCTGAAGCATTTTCATCTTCATCCTCATCTGCATAACCTTCAATAGTTGGATAGAGAGCTAATATCTCTTCACCATTTATAGTTTTTTTGACCCAAAAACCTGCATTAGATACATTTGCACTACTATCGTCATCATTTACCTCTTGTAAGATTCCAAAAGAGGCTGAAATATTACAATCTCCATTTCCATCTCCTACAAGATTAAGACCTATTCGGTTATTGTCATTTCTATTAATCAGATGGCTCTCTTCACAATGAGCATCCATAAAAGTATCAAGAGAGTCATAAGTGTTATTTGTATCACCCTCTGTTACAGGCTTCCACAACCAATACTCATCACCATACTCTCTAATATTTAAAGTATATCTCTTAGCATCTGTTGGCATCTTGACCATAAGACCAGAGATATTTATATCTTCTCCACTAATATCATCTATAGAAGTAACAGCCATTCTCACATTTAAATCTAACCAATCTACAAAGTTATCTTGAACTCTAAATGCCTTTCCATCACTATCAGGAAGCCACCCATTTTTACTTAAGAATAACTCCTCTTCACCATTAGGAATAAACGAACCATTCTCATCTAATTTTTGCTCTGTAAAGTACTCTAAATTATCGCTACTTAGAAGCATATCTGATACGACATAAGTTTTAGAACAGTTACCATCATAACAATCTTCATCCACCCAAATATCACTTAATATAAGTGGTAACTCTACAGGTAATGCTGTCACACTCCCCTCATCAAATACACTAATAGTAAAGCTATCAAGAGCTGTAGTATTAAGTTCATCTGTTACACTAATAGTAATTGGCTCACTCTCTCCAATATTAACAAACATTGGAATACCTTTTAACTCACCTGTTGTCTCATTGAACTCTGCCCAATCAGGTTTATTATCTATTATAAATGTTAGAGTATTGTTTGCATCAGCATCATTAGCTGTTGGTATAAAGCTATACTCTGTACCTACAGATACATTAGTATCAGGAGTACCCTCTATAGTAGGAGCGTCATTTTTATCAATAACCTCAACACTAAATAGAACCCCATCAGACGCCCCTGCACTATCAGTAACATTTAGCTCGATATTATTTGTGATATTAATATCATCATTGGTTGGCGTTCCTCTCACTTCACCAGTTACACTATCTACACTCATCCATGCAGGTGCATTATTTAGAGTAAAGGTGTGTGTATCAGGTGTTGTATCATTTAAATCAGGGTCAACAACTATAGGAGTAATACTTAATGGTGTATCTTGCTCTACTCTTACTGTGGTATCATCTAATGAGATAATTGGAGCATCATTAACAGCCGTAATAGTCAGAACAAATGTTTGAGGATTACTATCTATAGTACCATCATTTGCTATTAGTCCAATATTTAACACTCCATTAACATTCTGTTTTGGTGTTACTCTTAGTTGAGAACCATCAATAGTAACTTCTGTTTTGTCTGCATCAAAAGAGGTTACGCTATAGGTAATATTATCTCCATCAATATCAGTTGCATTTAACTCTATAACTACTGTTCCATTATCCTCATCTACTGTCATATCAGCAGGGTCTATAAATATAGGAGTATCATTAACAGGTGTAATATCTAACATAAATGTTTTTGTATCACTTAAATTACTATCTTTTGCAATTACAGTAATTATTACCTCTCCAAACATATTAGGCTGTGGTGTTAATTGAACCTTCTCTCCTACTATAGTAGCTACTACAATTGAACTATCTGAACTATTTACCTCATAAGAGAGTGCATCACCATCAATATCAGAAGCATTAAAATCAACACTAAATACGTCTGCATCCTCTAGTGCAGTTTGATTAGCTATTGCCTCTAATATAGGTGCATCATTAACTGGGTTAATAGTCAATGTAAAACTCTGAACATTACTAACATTTGCATCGTTTGCTACTACACTTATAGTTGCCTCTCCAAACATATTAGGTAGAGGTGTAATAATAAGTTGTGAACCACTAATAGCAAGTGAAGCTAGAGAGTCATTAGAGCTATTAGCCTCATAAGTTAGAGCATCTCCCTCTATATCTGTAGCATTTAACTCAACTATAAATGCTTCGGCATCCTCATCTGCTGTTTGGTTATCAATTGCTTGTAACTCTGGAGCATCATTTACAGAGTTAATAGTAAATGTAAATGTTGTACTATCACTAGCATTCGCATCATCATAGGCTGTTACACCAATAGTTACAACTCCAAACATATCTGCTTTAGGAGTAAGTGTTAGTATTGTTCCTGATATAGTAGCATCAGATATATTACTATCAGAGCTATTAACATCAAATCTAATACTATCTCCTAAATCTACATCTGTAGCATTAAGCTCTATAGTAACTACTCCACTATCCTCATCAGCACTCTGTGCAGGGATTGGAGCTAAAACAGGAGCATCATTAACAGGTGTAATTGTCAATTTGAATGTTTCAGTATTACTATCAATCTCTCCATCATTAGCTGTTACAGTAATTGTAATCTCTCCATTTTGGTCAAGAAGTGGAGTGATAATCAACTCATTAGTATCACTATCTGCAACTACTGTAGCTTTTGTTACATCTGAACTATTTACTTCATAGGTAAAACTCTCTCCCTCGTCTACATCTGTTACATTAAGGTCAACTCTAAATTCAGAAGCGTCTTCACTCACATTCATATCATCAATTGGTGCTAAGATAGGTGCATCATTTACAGCTGTTACTACTATTGATACTGTAGCTATATTAGATGTTAAATTTCCATCAAAGACACTATATGTGAAACTATCCTCTCCTGTAAAGTTTCCATCAGGAGTATAGGTTACTACTGCTCCATTTAGAGTCACTTTTCCATTTGAGGCATTACTCTCTATAGCATAGACAAGGTCACTTAAATCACTATCTATATCTGTAGCTGTTAGTGTAATTGGTAACTGTGTATCTTCTGCTGTCTCAACACTTATATCAGTTATAGTAGGTGCATCATTAACAGGATTGATAGTTAAAACAAAGCTTTGATTATCATCTGCTCCATTTCCATCACTAACAGTTGCTATCATATTAACAGTTCCAAACATATTTTCTGCCGAGTCGATAGTAATAACATTTCCTACAATTGTAGCAGTAGCTTTGTCTGTATCTAAACTAACTACACTATAACTCAATGTATCCAAATCAACATCAGTTGCATTTAATTCAACTGTTATCGGTGCTGAATCCTCATCCATACTCTGTGGAGCTATAGGAGACAATATCGGTGCATCATTAACAGGATTAATTGTCAATACAAATGTCTCAACATTTGAAGTTAGATTTCCATCATTAGCTGACAAAATTATTGTTACATCCCCATTCATATCAGGTTGAGGAGTAATTGTCAATTGATTTCCAGAGATAGCTGTAGTTGCTTTTGTTATATCTGAGCTATTCGCCTCATAACTAAGAGCATCCCCATCTACATCAGTAGCATTAAGCTCGATAACCAATGGAGTAGAATCCTCATCCATATTTTGAGCAGAGACTCCACTCAATACAGGAGCATCATTAACAGGCAAGATATTTATAGTAAACTCTTTTACCTCACTAGAAAGTGTACCATCTGTAGCTACTACGCTAATTGTAATTTCTCCATTCATATCAGGCTGAGGAGTAACAGTTAATTGATTGTCAACTATCTCTACTGTAGCAATAGACTCATCAGAACTATTTGCCTCATAACTAAGAGCATCTCCATCTACATCAGTCGCATTAAGCTCAATCACAAATGGAGTAGCATCTTCATCTACTTCACTACTATTTATATCAGCTAAAACAGGAGCATCATTGATATTTGCTACCTCAATAGTAACTGTAGCTATATTTGAAGTCAAGTTTCCATCATAAGCTGTATAGGTGAAGCTATCAGTCCCTACAAAATCCAATGCAGGTGTATAGGTTGCTATATTATTAACTATAGTGACATTTCCATCTGTTGCATTACTCTCAATAACAAACTCTAGTGCAGTTACATTGCTATCTATATCTGTAGCTATAAGCGTAATAGCTGTTGCATTCTCCTCATTGGTTGTACCGTTTACATCATAGGCAATAGGTGCATCGTTGATAGGAAGAACACTCGCTACAAATGTCTCAATATTACTCACAAGAGCATCACTACTATCATCAGTAGCCCAAACAGAGATATTAACATCACCATAGAAATCAGGAGATGGCATAAGAGTCAACTCATTATCAACAATCTCAACCGTTACATTTACATCTGAACTATTAGCATCATAAACCACACCATCACCATCTGCATCTGTTGCATTTAGCTCTATAGTTAGGTTTGTATCTTCATCAAATTCCGAATCATCAATAGCGGCCAAAATAGGTGCATCATTAACAGGAGTTACTGTAACTCTTATAGTTTTAGAATCACTCAATCCATTGGCTGTTGCTGTAACTGTTACATTGAAATCACCTGTCAAGTTATTTAGAGCCGATAGTGTAACTGTTGAACCATTAACCACAGCAGATAGAGCCTCTGTGTCTGATGAAGTTGCAGTATATGTAATCTCATCACCCTCTACATCTGTTGCATTTACATCAAAACTGATATTTCCATCTTCTATAATAGAGACATCAGCTATATCTTCTAATACAGGTGCATCATCTATTGGATTAATAATTAAATCAAATGTCTGATTGGCATCTAACTTTCCATCACTAACTATTACCTTTACAGAGACAATTCCATTAAAGTTCGCATCAGGTACCAAATTTAAATTGGAATCCTTAACCTCTGCTTTGACTCTACTATCATTAATATCTACATTAAAAAATATAGTCTCATTCCCATCAGGGTCAGATGCGACTAATCCTACTGTTGCATTTGTATCTTCATCTATAGTAGTATTAGGTATAACTACCAAAGTAGGTGCATCATTTACATTTAAAACAGCCAAGGTAAAGGTTAAACTATCACTCAATCCTCCACCATCTATAACAGTAATATTTATATCATATCTATTAATACCACCTCCATTAAATATAGCCTCACTACCACTAGTTAATGCTCCTGATGTAGTATCAAAATTTAACCAATCAGGTTTACCTGTAATAGCAAATGTTTTTGTATCTCCAGCATCAATATCGACTACTGTAGGTGTAAAGGCAGGAAATAATTCCCTCTCATTTATAGCAGTTTGAGGAAGACCAAAAATAGAAGGAGCATCATTGACATTTGTTACCTCTATATTAAATGGGGTTAAACTATCACTAGCTCCAAATCCATCTGTTACAGTAATAACAATACCTGTAGTAGTTCCTATATCATCGTTTGTTGGTACTCCACTAAGTGTTCCCGTGGCAGTATCAAATGAAGCCCAAGTAGGCATATTTAAAATATCAAAGCTTTGAGTATCACCACTATCAGTATCAGTTACACTAGGTGTGAAACTATATAGTGCATCTTGTGCAACTGTGATATTCGCATCTCCTGAAATAGTAGGAGCATGATTAATAGCTGTTACTGTAACACTAAAGGTAAAGGTATCAGGTAGACCGTTTGAATCTGTTACTGTAATTGTAATTCCACTGAATGTACCAAATGCTTCATCTGCACTTAATGTTCCACTAACTGTACCATTATCCTCATCAATAACCATCCAATCAGGATTATGTGATAGAGCAAAAGTTTTACTTGTACTCTCACCAATAATAACAGGTGTAAATGCTGTATAGTTACTATCTTGTGCTACTCTTGCAGTAGGTATAGTATTCTCTCTATCAAAAGCAAGAAGACCACCATTTTTATTGGTTACGGTAAGATTGAAATCTATATTATCATCTCCAGTTCCATTAGAAGCAGTAATAACTATATGTTCTGTCTTACCAATATCATTAATAGTTGGTTTACCCAACAATCTACCATTTCGACTATTAAAAATCAACCAATCAGGTTTATTTGCTATAGACCAAGCTTTTACTTTTCCACCAGTATCTAAATTTACTGTTGGTTCAAATCTATATAAACTACCTTCAGATACAGTTGAATCAGGTGTTCCTGAAATCTCTGGAGCATTAACAGCTATTCTAGTTCTAAAAGATGCTTTCATTCTTCCAACTGTTAGAGTAGATACTTTCTTTTTCCCTTGTGCATCTGCAGGTACTTGTTTAATACGAATTTTATCGCCTAAACTAACCATAGCATCTGTTGTCCAAGAACCAGTATTATTTATGTCAAACTCACCATTTTTTATAGTGGCTTTAACTTGAGTATTGATTCCTGAAATATTTATCTCATTAGAGAATACTTCCGTTGTACCTGATGGCACACTCATATTATCATCAAAACTAAACGCATCAGGTTTCTCATCTTTTCTCTCAGTAACTGTTTTAAACTCTCCTCTTCGGATATTAATACCTTCACCAATAGTAAGTGTTGAAATTTTTGGAGTCTTGAAATCATTAGCTGTAGTATGCTTGATTCTAACAATACTATCAACAGTTACATTTCCCTCTGTTACCCAATCATCACTACCATTTATATCAAAAGTACCATAATCAATAGAGATAGGAACAGCCACATTGATTCCAGATACAATAATCTCATCACTAATTACATCTTCAGTTCGATTTTGGTCAGTCAAAGTCTTGAATTTAAACTCATCAGCTCTCATCTCTCTAGTATCAGACTCTGTTTTAGTAATAAACTTTGCAACTCGTTTACCAACTCTTAGAAAAGTCGTTTTTCTCTTGTTGTAATCTGCTGAACTCTTTTGTCTAACTTGTAATGTATATCCTTCAGATACACTACCTTCCTCTGTAGTCCAAGAGCCACTTCCGATTCTATATTCACCATTTTCAACTCTTACGGCAACTTCTGCATTGATTCCTGTAATATCAACAGACTCAGACTCTATCCAACTATTAACTTTTACATTATTTTGTCTAACAAGTTTGAATTCATCAGGTTTAGTATCTTTTGCTACAGTTTTTGATTTAAATTTACTTCTAACAGCATTATTACCTTCACCAATAGTTATAATTGTTACCTTTTTGGTTCCATATTCCGATGCTGAATTATGTCTAATTGTCAAATTAGAATCAGATGTAATCATCCCATCTACAACTTTAAAAATTCCTGTACCATTTATATCATACTCTCCATTCTCTATAGAGATAGGCACAGGCACATTAATCCCTGTAATAACAATAGTCTCACTTGTTACAGGAACTCCAACAGGCTGTTTTCTTATAGTTTTAAATTTGAATCTATTCACTTTTGCATCAGCAACAAAAGGGTCTGCTTGTGTAGTTACACTATATGGTATCTCTACACCATTTTTACCAATCTTTAGAGTTGCTGTAACAGTTTTTTCAAAATCATTAGATGAGATAACCTCTACTTTTAATAGTTGACCATTAGATATAGTCCCTACAGTATCATTAAACTCTGCACCATCAATGCTATATTTACCACCCACTATAGAGATAGGTGCTTCATCTCCTACAACACCTGAAACAACAATCTCATTTGAGGTATAAGCTGTCTCTCTAAAGGCATCTGTAGTATCTTCAAAACTTATACTATGCTCCCAAGATAGAGTACCATCAGCTTCTCCTAAATCAGGAGGGGTTACTCCATCTTTTTCATCAAAAGCCCCTTTAAGATTTTCAACTACAGCAACTGGGTCTATCTCTTTAGCTTTCTCCTTGACCTCTTCGAGTGCTGCTTTTGCATCCTCTCCAAGCTCACCGTCATCTCCTATACCATCTACAATATCATCCAATGCACCTGCTGGGTCATCCATCTTTGTAAAAGCGGCTGAAAATTTCAATAACTGACCATTTCCCTTACCTGTACTAACAACATCCAAAAGCTCCAATTTCTCACCTGCATCCAAGTCAAAAATCTCTTTGACGGCATCAGATGCTTCATCTTTTGCCTCATTGATGCTCTTGCCCTCTCCCATTTTCTTTTTGGCAGCACCTGCAGCAATTGTAGTCAAGAGGTTTACTCCTGCATTATTCTTTCCTGCACCTATGTTTAAAACAGCAGAGAGCTTACCATCACTTAGATATTCCCCAGTATCTTCATCAAGATAATCTCCTGTAACTATTATCTCTGTAGCACCTTTCCATGTCAAAATAATTTCAAAAGTACCTTTGTCATCAGTAGTATTTGTCTCTACAGACTCACCAGTGTGAACCCCTAGAGTATTTAACTCATAAGCAACAACTTTTGAACCTTTTCTAAATGGTCCTTTTGTAGCTTTTCCTTCACCTTTAGGTTTTTGAGGTGCAGGAGTGACCACAGTAGTAGTACCACCAATAACTGTAACAGGAATTGTCTCCTCTTCTTCCTCCTCTTGGATAACCTCCTCCTCTTCAACAACAGGTGGTGGTGTCTCCACAACAGGTCTATCTGGTTGCTCTGTAACTACAGCAACGGGTTCCTCTGCAACAGGTGCATCATTTGACGGTGAGCCACCACCACCTCCACAACCTGCTAATATCAATAGAAAAAATGCACTATATACAATGTGCAAAAAGCCAAACTTTTTCATAATCACTCCTCTGTGAAATTAATAAAACATAAATTTTAACATCTAAATCCATGCTACAGCCAAAACAAACTAATCCTCTTAGGATAACATTTGTTTTATAAATAAAATCCATATTTTTAGCAAAATTAATAAATATATTGAATTATGTCTACATTTTAATATTACAGTAAAGTATTTATACACAATTTTAAATTAATATAAATATATCCTCTACATTTTGAATTAGAGATTTTTATGTTATAATTTACAAAAAAGAGTTAATTTGACCCATTTTAAAGACCTTGATATACCTAATACACTAATAGCTAACCTAGATTCATTAAACTACAAAGAGATGACCCCTATCCAAGAAGCATCTATACCCCATATCCTAGATGGAAAAGATATTATAGGAAAAGCTAAAACAGGTTCAGGAAAGACTCTAGCCTTTGCTTTGCCACTTATCTATAAGATAAAAGCAAAACAACAAAATCCACAAACACTTATTGTAGTACCAACTAGAGAACTTGGCGAACAGATAGCACAAGAGTTAAAAAAAATAGCAAGATACAAAGCAGGAGTTAAAATAGTTACCCTATATGGAGGTACATCCTTAACTAAACAAGTTATATCATTAGAAAAAGGAGCAGACATATTAGTTGGTACTCCAGGGAGACTTCTTGACCACCTATCAAGAGAGACTATAGAGTTATCAGAGATAAAAAACCTAATACTAGATGAAGCAGATAGAATGCTAGATATGGGATTTGCTGATGATATTCTCAAAATAGTATCAAAGCTACCTAAAAAACGGCAAAATCTGCTATTCTCTGCGACCTATCCTGAAAATATATCAAAACTAACATCTATTATACTAAACAATCCTATTAATATAGAGATTGAACCCCAAAAAAAACATACAACTATAGAGGAGAGAGGATTCAAAGTAGAGAACAAAGAGAAAGCTCTCATCACAACTCTACAATCATTTCAACCCTCTCTAGCACTAATATTCTGCAATACAAAAGCAAAAACAGGTGAGATAGGTGATATGCTTCATAACAAAGGATTCGATACAGCTGTGCTAAATGGAAACTTAGAACAGTATCAGAGACAAGAGATGCTACTACAGTTTGCCAATGGTTCTCTACCAATATTAGTGGCTACTGACTTAGCATCAAGAGGTTTAGATATAGAGGGTATAGATATTATAATCAACTATGATGTACCAATGAAGCCCCAAGAGTATATCCATCGTATAGGCAGAACGGGCAGAGCAGATGCAAAAGGTTTAGCTATAACTCTATGTGATGATTATACTATTAAAAAGCTAAAAGAGGTTAGACCATCTTTGGATATAGAAAATATAGATGTTCTACAACCAAATAAAAATTTCTATCTCCAAGGAGAGGTTGAAACACTCTGTATAGATGGAGGTAAAAAGAAGAAGATAAGAGCAGGAGATATACTTGGCACTCTCTGCAAAGATATAGGTATAGAACCAAAGCTCATTGGCAAAATAGATATATATGAGCGTAACTCATATGTTGCTATTAATAAATCTGTTATAAAGAGAGCTTTTAATGGATTAAGAGGTGGAAAGATAAAAAAGAGGAGGGTTAGAGTTTGGTGGTTAGATTAATTAGCTTAAATTTTTCTCGGATTTATATATAAAATTGAGTATAATATAACAGAATGATAGATTTTATACAAATAGAAGCCAAAATAGAGTAAATAATTACTCTATTTTAGATAAACTTACAAAAAATATCTAAAGAGACAAAAGATGGACAATTTGTTAGAAGAAATAGTTATATTTTTATCAATAACGGGATTAATAGGTTTAACTACGGGGTGGTTTATAGGGGAGATGAGGTGTAAGAGAAAACTTAATATTCTAAAAAATGAATTAAAACTAAAATTGAATAAGAATAGTGATACTTGGGATAAAAAAATATCTACTTTGGAATCTAAATACAATAAAAAGTTGGAAAATGAAAAAAATAGTATAAAGAGCCAAAAAGAGGAGTTACAAAGTAAGATAAGAACTCTCATTGAGGAGCAAGAGGTAAAAGAGAAGAGTATAACTAAACTAAAAGAGGAGATAACAAAGGTAAAAGAGGCAAAAGAGAAGCTAAAAAATGAGTTTAAGAATAATATGAAAAAAAATAAGAGTAGAGCCTCATCTCTTATGCGTAAAATAAGTGTTAAAAATAATAAAGAGCTTGATGAGCTAATCCTAAGTCTTGTTGCACTAGAGGGAAATGCAATTAAAGAAAAAGCTGAATTAAAATATGAACTTAATGATAGCACAACAAGCTTCAAAAATAAAATCTCAAACCTCAAAATAGAGATAAAAAATTTAGAAAATAAAATAGAAGGCTTAATTAGGGCAAAAAAAATAGATATTAGTATTGGATAGATAAACTATCTCGCCATAAATGGCAAAACTAATTTTTAGAACTATGGCTCCCAAGTGCAATAAGTTTTATAACCACCATAGAGATAATAACCTCCAATAGAGATGCCAAAATCATAGCATAGTAGTAATATTTTGTAATAATACCATGATGATACCCAGCAGAGGCTATTGCTACAAGTAGAGTCAGTGGCATAGATAGTGATAATCCTACTAACAAAGAGTCTCTCCTACCAATAGTTTTAACCAATGGAATTGCTGAAATTAATCTAATGATTATCATAGTAAGAGTTATCTTGATGGCTATACCAATGGAGTTTATAAAGTAGCTATAGTCAAATGAAGCACCCACATTTATAAAAAATATAGGAACCAAAAATCCGAAACCAAAACTAGAGATTTTACTATCTAACTCTTTTTTGTGATGAAAAAAGGTAGATATAAATAGCCCTGCAATAAAAACACCAAAAGCCAACTCCAAATGAAGCATGTGCATAATAGCAATCATTATAAAAAACATACCCATCGCAAGTCTCATATCTTGGTCTCTGTTATCAATATATGGCATCATTGTGATATTTAATTTTGGATATAATTTAAATAGATACTGAAAGATATAGTACAAAAGTAAAATAATCGCCAAAAATCTAGCAAGTGTCAACAGCTTATAAAAAAGCTCCCATCCAAAACCTACAGATGCCGTAATCTCCAAAATTGTTAGTGTAGCAATTCCCATAACCTCACCAATAACCCCTATGAGAAATGCTATACTAATCCATCTACTCTTGCCATACTCTTTTGAGAGTGTTGCAAGAATTCCTATAGATATAATAGGTAGAGATGATGTAACAAGAGGGTGTAGCTTTAATATTATATGACCTATTAAAAATGACAATAGTGGTAAAATGGATAGATAGAGTATAGTCTCTAAGCGATACTGTTTGAGCATCTTGGAGATACTTTTGAGATTAATCTCTAATCCTGCAAGAAACATTAAATAGAGAAACCCAACCTCTGCAATCAAATCAAAATAGTGACTCTCCTCAACTCCCACAGCTATTACTCCAAAATATCCCAATATAGAGCCTACAATTATCTCAATAGGTGCTGTTGGCAATCTCAATAACTGAGATAGATAAGGAGAGAGTACAAATACAAAAGAGATAGTTAAAATATAAGTAACTGTACTATCCAATCTTTTCCCCTCTTTTTAAATTGGTTAGATTATAACATATAGTTATTAAATTTAATTCATTCAAACTCTCTTTCATATTTATAAACGAATAATGACTAACTTGAAGTAGCCAAACATCCCAATTTAACCACATTTTAGCTAAAATATCCCCCAATTAAAAAGACGGGATTTTACCATGGATATTAGAAAAGAATTTCTAAACTATTTTCAAAGCAAGGGGCATACAATAAATGCAAGTAGCCCATTAGTACCAATAGATGATGATGGTACACTTATGTTTGTCAATGCAGGGATGGTTCCCTTCAAAAGTATCTTTACAGGTGATGCACCTATTCCGAACCCTCCAAGAGCGACCTCGTCACAAACCTGCATAAGAGCAGGAGGAAAACATAATGACCTTGATAATGTAGGATATACAGCTAGACACCATACACTTTTTGAGATGCTTGGCAATTTCTCTTTTGGTGACTATTTCAAAGAGGAGGTTATGGCTTATGCTTGGGAGTTCATCACATCCGAAAAATATCTAAACTTACCTATTAACCGACTATGGGTAACAGTGCATGAGAATGATGATGAAGCCTATGAGCTTTGGCAAAAACATCTCTCAAAAGATAAAATTATGAAGTTTAATGACAAAGAGAACTTTTGGGCTATGGGTGATACAGGTGCTTGTGGCCCTTGTAGTGAAATATTTTATGACCAAGGTGCTGAACACTTTAGTGGCGAAGAGGACTACATGGGTGGAGAGGGTGATAGATTCCTAGAAATTTGGAACTTGGTCTTTATGCAGTATGAGAGAGATAGCGATGGCAATCTAAATCCACTACCAAAACCTAGCATTGATACGGGTATGGGATATGAGAGAGTAGTAGCTATCAAAGAGGGTGTACTAAATAACTACCACTCTAGCCTATTTATGCCATATATAACAAAGTTAGGTGAGATAGTAGGAACTCCATATGACTATAATGCCTCTAACTCTGCTAGTTATCGAGTGATTGCTGACCATCTGCGTTCTTGCTCATTTCTACTAGCTCAAGGTGTAAACTTTGATAAGGATGGAAGAGGATATGTTCTAAGACGAATCATGAGGAGAGCTATCCGTCATGGTTATCTGCTTGGACTAAGAGAACCATTTATGTATAAGCTTGTAGATACGCTAGTAAGTGTGATGGGCGAACAGTATGATTATTTACCAAAAAGAGCCGAATCTATCAAAACCTCAATGAAACTTGAAGAGGAGAGGTTTTTTAGGACTATTGAGGATGGGATTAAACTATTTAATGCAGAGTTAGAGAATACAACTGATTCGTTTGACGGAGAGGTAGCATTTAGACTACATGATACTTATGGTTTTCCTCTTGACTTGACAGAAGATATGCTCCGAGAGAAAAATATCAAACTAGATATAGAGACATTTGAGAGAAAATTAGATGCTCAAAAAGCCCAATCAAAAGCAAACTGGAAAGGGACAGGAGATGCCGCACAAACGGGTGATTTCAAAACCATAAAAGAGAGTTTTGGACTCAATGAATTTGTAGGATACGAGAGTACCCAAGCCCAAGCAACAGTATTAGCACTCCTCGATGAGAACTTCAAACAGGTAGATAGCATTGACGGCAAAGGGTGGGTATTTCTACACAAAACACCTTTTTACGCCGAGTCAGGTGGACAGATAGGAGACACAGGAGAACTCATAGGTCGGGATGCCCCTATCCCGACGACAATAAAAGTCCTAAACACTAAAAAGTTCCTAGATATGAATCTATCAGAAGTAGAAGGAAAAATAAAAGTCTGCGATAGAGTAAAAGCTATAGTAGACCCAAAAAGAGTAGAGATAGAGAAACACCACTCTGCCACTCACCTACTTCACGCAGGACTTAGAGATATTTTAGGAGAACATATAGCACAAGCAGGGTCACTTAACGATGACAAAAGATTACGATTTGACTTTTCACACCCAAAAGCGATGACAACAGAGGAGATAGCCAAAGTAGAGGCTTGGGTAAATGATAAGATTAGTAGAAATATCAGCAGAAAAACAGAGGTAATGTCTGTGGAGGATGCAAAAAAATCGGGTGCTATGGCTCTATTTGGTGAGAAGTATGGAGATGAGGTTCGAGTAGTAAGTTTTGAAGATGACTCAATAGAGCTTTGTGGTGGTACTCATGTCGATTCAGCTTCACAGATTGGTCTATTTATGATTATCAAAGAGTCAGGAGTGAGTGCAGGAGTTAGACGGATAGAAGCTATCTGTGGAAATTCAGCTATTGCAGAGGTAAACAGGCTAAGAGAGTCTCTAAATGAGATAAAATCCGAACTCAAAAATCAAAACCCTATAGTAGCAGTAAATAGACTCAAAGAACAGATAAAAACTCTAAAAAATGAACTACAAACAGCCCTAAACTCTACAAAAAAAGAGCTAACAGCATCAGAGATAAATGGTATAACAGTTATAGTTGATGAGGTAGAGGTAGGAGATATAAAAGAGCTAATAGATGAAACCAAAAACAGATACCCATCTGTAGCTATTATGCTATTTCAAAAGAAAGGAAATAGAGTAATGATAGCTTGTGGCTCAAAAAATACACCTATTAAAGCAGGGAACTGGATAAAAGAGATAGCCCCAATCCTCGGTGGTGGTGGTGGTGGAAGAGCTGATTTTGCACAAGCAGGAGGAAAAGATGCCTCCAAGATTGCTGAAGCAAAAGAGAGAGCATCAAAATATCTAAAAAATAATCTATAACCCATAAAAAAACAGAGAGATAGTATCAAAAACTCTCTCTTATCCACCAATAATTAATTGAGAACTTCTATATAGCACCTTTTAAACAATTCTCTCTCTAAAATAACATTTAAATCTCTATTTAGTTTTATAGAGATATAAAATAACTAATTATATATATAATTTAAGAAATTTTTTATTTATTTGCCTTTTGTTAATTCATTATTTACTAATTTTCTATATAATAGTAGTTAACTTAAAGAATAAGGAAAATTAATATGAGATATTTTATATCATTTTGGATATTTACACTCTATCTATCCGCCTATAGCTACCAATCAGAACCATACAACTATTCCAACTCTATAACAGTTGATGAGAGTGGAGAGTATATAATTATAAATAGTGATTCTCAAAATATATCTGAACAAGACTCTATCGAAGTAGAGGAGATAAATGAGCCAATCAACTACATTGATTTAAAAAAAGCAAAAGAGGAGGCTAAAGCCGAACATAAATTTTTATTGATAAAAATAGAGTCAAATAATTGTCCAGCGTGTAATAGATTAAATGCTTTTTTGGACTCTAATGAAAATATAAAAAATATGGTCAACCAATATACAAAAGCTGTAAAATTTAATCGTGATTACGACCAAATCCCTCCAAAATTAGAGTTTGTAGGAACACCTACTCTATTTCTTTTTGACTCAGATGCTAAAAAGATGTTGATGAAGCTACAAGGTTCTGAAACTATTGATGATATAGAAGAGTCATTAGCACTATTCATTTATGATAATTAAACTTTTTAAAATCATCTCAACTAATCACTCTATTTAAACAGAGTTGAGCATATAGAAATAATACCCAATGAAAAGTAACGATTTTTGTAACCTACAAGTTGTTTCATTTATACATTTTGGAGAAAAAGCTTTATTTATAGCTTTTTCAAAATTTCAAAAATATTTTCTTTAGTCTCAATTGGTTATAATGGAGTTAGAATAAGGCGATTTGGGTGTTTATCCCCTTGGAGTAGCCTAAAGGAGTGTTATTGAAAAGGGAACAGTTTTTGAGATATATAGTACTATTAATACTACTATCTATCTCTCTTTTTTCAGCAAAAGTTAGCAATGACTACTGGGAGAAGGGACTAGATTTAGAGAGTTATCTCGATAGATATAATATATCTGCTAAGATTATTGACCATTTGGACAAAGATGATATTCAATTAGTCTCTGAGATAGACCCCAATAGGCGTTTTTATGAGATGATAGCTAGTAATGGAGTACTACTTCAAGCACTTATCCCAACTGGTGAAGAGCTTCAACTTCATATATTTAGAACACCTACTTGTTACGAGATAGAGGTAATACCTGTCTCTTACCAAAAAGATACATATGTAACACTACTAAAAATAAAAAAAAATCCACATCATGATATTGTCAAAAAGGTAAAAAATAGAAAACTCGCTGATGAGTTTACCAAAGTGATGAAGCATAGTGTAAACTTCGGAAGCATCCAAAAGAATGATAAATTAGCAATCGTTTATGACCAAAAAATGAGACTAGGTCAACCCATAGGTATTCCTGATATAAAGGTAGCTATGATTGAGTCTCAAAAGAAGAGACACTATGTGTTTAAACATACAGATGGTAAATATTATGATGAAAATGGTAAAGAGTTAGTCAAAAAATATATGGGTAAACCACTCAAACATATTAGAATCACCTCTAATTTCACCAATAGACGATTTCACCCTGTCTTAAAACGATGGAAAGCACACTTAGGAACAGACTTTGGAGCAAGGAGAGGTACACCTATCCTTGCAGCAGCAGATGGAAGAGTGGTCTTTGCAAGATACAAAGGTGCAAATGGTAATCTAGTTAAGATAAAACATAGAGATGGTTATGCTACAATATATGCTCACATGAGTAGAATAAAAACAAAGTGTGGCAAAGAGGTGAAAAAGGGTGAAGTGATAGGCTATGTAGGTAATACTGGGCGAAGCACAGGTTCTCACCTACATTTTGGTGTATATCTAAATGGACGGGCGATTAATCCAATGCGTATGGTGAAGTTCTCATCAAAAGGACTTAGTGGCAAAGATAAAAGAGCCTATCTATACCGTAAAAAGAGATATACAAAAATAATTGATAAGATTTTTGATGAAAATAGACCCTCTTATGTATGGAATACAGTCCAAGAGAGGTCAGTCTCTCCAAAAATGAGAGAATACTATAGAAGATTAGGTTGGTAAATGATTAATAATATAGAAGATTTTAAAATAGGTGAACTAAAAAATCCAAAATTTATAAAAACAGGTTTTGTAACATATAAACAGAATGGTATAGATAAGAGTTGGGAGGTGGTCAAAGCTCATGACTCTGTAGCTGTTCTAATTTATCATAAAGAGAGAGATAGTTTTATCTTCGTAAAACAGTTTAGACCAGCTGTATATATGGGAGATATGAGAGATGGTATCACTACAGAGTTATGTGCAGGTATTATAGATAAGAAGTTAAGCCTAGTAGAGATTGCAAAAGAGGAGATAGAGGAGGAGTGTGGATATGCTGTCTCTATAGATGATATAGAGAGAATTACACAAGTACACAACGCTGTAGGGTTTGCGGGGTCTAAACAGACTCTGTTCTATACAGAAGTGACAGAGTCTATGCGTGTTAGCGAGGGAGGAGGTATTGATACAGAACTAATAGAGGTTATAGAGATGCCTATATCGAGTGCTAGAGAGTTTATTTTCGATGAGTCTATTGCCAAAACCACAGGAATTCTATTTGCTTTGATGTGGTGGTTTGATAAGAGAAATAGTCACATAGAAAAAACATCTATCTCCTAATCTCTCGTAAAAATCTCTTTAGAGACCTTTTTGCTCTATAGTCCATCTTATACTCAATATGTTCGAGATACCATAGAAGCTGTTTAGGTGTGATAGCTCTCTTCTTTGCTTCTCTCTTTAGAATATATTGTGGTATCTTGACAGGTTGTTTTAGAAATTTTTTTGAAATATCTCTGATGATTGTGGCATGGCAGTTATAACATAATCTTGCAAAGACAACAGGAAGAGCTGTCTTCTCATACCATTTGGTAGCCAAATCAATACCCTCTCCACCATCAAGATAGTATTTTAGAGCCTTGTCACCGATAATAACCTCTCCTTTTAGTTTTAGGAGTGAGGCTAATCGGTTTGATGTTGCTGACTCATTATCTATCTTCTCCTCACCCTCTATAACAAAAACACTATATACAGCTCTATTAGCTATGATACCTAAGTCACTACATCTATAACGAGGCGATTCGATACTAGATATAAACCCTGCATTAATCTCTCTGGAACGCAAAGAGCTATTGATTTGACTAGGAACAGCTCTTTTGTAGTTAAATGCCATTTTTGTACTAGAGTGTTTTAGGTATCTCTTTAAAAAGAGTTGAAAGGGTAGGAGGTTGAGGTAGCTTATCGAGCCAAATATCACAGTAATTCACCTATATGTTATTTTTAAGCGTCATTATATCAAACAACTTTTATAATCCGTGCAATTTTGATAAAGAGAGTGATTTATTATGATAAAAATTGAATTTTTAGGCCCTATATCTGTAGAGCCTATAGAGATGGAAGCGACTTCTCTACAAGATGTAGCCCATAGACTACAGAGTATAGATGAGGTTAGTGCATGGCTAGATAGGTGTGCAGTAGCTGTAAATGATGAGATGACTAGTGATTTGACAAAAATATTGAAGTCTGGTGATAGAGTATCTATCTTGCCTCCTGTTTGTGGTGGTTAATATGGAGCTATATCAGGGAGCTTTAGATATAAAAGCGATTTTCGGTAGATGGTTGGATGAGGAGATGGAGTCAAACTATGGAGCATTTATACCTTTTGTAGGAACTATTAGAGCAGAGGATAATATAGAGGCTTTGAGCTTTGACATATACGAACCAATTTTACAAAGTTGGTTTGACTCTTGGGTAAAAAGAGCCAAAAAAAGAGGTGCTATTGTCAAGATGGCACACGCTATTGGTGATGTACCTATTCACAAATCCTCCTATATATCTGCTGTCTTTTCACCAAAGAGAAGAGTGGCACTAGAGTTGATAGATGAGTTTGTAGAGGATTTCAAAGCCAATGCACCTATTTGGAAATATGATGTAGTTAATGGTAAACGAATCTATGCAGAGAATAGAAGTACACCTATGAGTGGAAGTGGTCTATTATCAAAACAAGATTGAAAAAGGAGAATAAGTAAAATGGCATTCATGCACTTTGATAAATCAATTGAGATTATAAATAGTATAGAGATAGAGCAATATAGAGTTAAAAAACTCTATCTAACAGACTCTTTAGGATATATCTTAGCAGAAGATATAGTAGCAGACCATAACTCTCCTGCCTTTTTAACATCAGCTATGGATGGCTACGCAATCAAACATGAGGATTTAAAATTAAAACGACTAAAAATATCTAGTATAAATCCAGCAGGTTCAGACCTAAATGAGCCAGTAAAATCAGGAGAGTGTATAAAAACTTTTACAGGTTCACTTATGCCCAACGGTTCAGATACACTTATACCTATAGAGAATGTGACAGTGGAGGGCAAAGAGATAATAATAGACGAAGAGGTCTCTTTGGGATTTTCTGTTAGAGAGATAGGAGAGAACTATAGCAAAGGGCAAAACCTCATCCCCAAAGGTACAAAGATAGATTTTGCAGATATTGGAGTTATGGCAAGTCTCAATATAGTCTCTCCTTTGGTCTATGAGAAGCCAAAAGTAGCTATCCTCTCTACAGGTTCAGAGCTATTGGAGCTAGGAGAGAAGCAGACCTCTGATTCACAAATAAGAAGCTCCAATAACTATATCTTAGAGGCTATAGTCAAAAAATATGATGGAGAACCACAGCAACTAGGTTGTACCTATGATGACAAAGAGACAATATTAAAAAGCGTTGAATCGGCTCTTAACCAAAGTGATATAGTTGTAACAACTGGTGGAGTTAGTGTAGGTGATTTTGATTTTGTAAAAGATGTCATTGTTGAACTAGGGTGTGAAGTATTATTCAAAGGTGTGCGTATAAAACCAGGTCAACATATAATGGTAGCAAAGAGAGATGATAAGTTTATAATCGCACTACCAGGGTTTGCCTACTCATCTACAGTAACAGCACTCATCTATCTTGTTCCACTGATTGAGAAACTACAGAGAGGTAGATGTAGTCTCAAAAGGATTGAGGCGACACTTCGTGAGCCATTTATAAAACGGCATAAAAAAGCAGAGTTCACTGCTTGTCATATTACTCTTGAAGATGGCAACTACTTTGTCGATTTTGAGGATAAAAAGAGTGGAACAAGTGCAATTTTGACCAACATGTTAGGCTCTACGGCTCTTCTTGTGACTGATGAGGATGATAAATCTAAAGTTGTAGGGGATAGAGTTCAGGTTCTAATATTTGATTGAGTTATATTATAAAATAATTTCCAAAGAAGAAAGATGAGATTATGTATGAACTAAAATCGGTAATAGAGAAACTAAAAGATATTATATCCCAAGAGAAGAGTGGTGCAAGAGTTTTTGATAAAGATGTAGCAAGTGCTTTGGCGATACCTCAAACCACTTTTGCAACCATGAAAAAGAGAAACTCTATACCATTTAAAGAGATTTTGCAATTTTGTGCAACTAAAAAGTTGAGTATAAATTGGCTCTTTTTTGACCAAACAGTAGATATGTTAATTAACCAAACAGAGAAGTTTTTTCAAATCCGTTATTTTGCAAATATCCGTGCTAGTGCGGGTGGAGGTGCTGATGTTTTTAATGATAACTATGAGATTATATCTATAGATAAAACACTAATAAAAAATATGATACCTTTTGAGAATGCACAGATAGAGGCTATCAATGTAGATGGTGACTCTATGGAGCCAACTCTTCAAGATGGCTCTATTGTCTTTATAGATAGAAATCAGACCAATATCAATAAAGATGGTATCTATATCGCCACAACCACAGCAGGACTCTTTATCAAACGAATCAGATTAAGAGCTAATGGTATGGTAGAACTCATATCAGATAACAGAGCCTATTCATCTGAAACTATGTTGCCAGAAGAGATTCAAATTGTGGGTAGAGTTATTGGAAATATTGAGAGTTTGTAATTTTTTTTTAGTATAATTTAAAAAAATAAAAAGGAATAGATATGTCTGATAAAGATAAAAAAGTAGAAAAAACATTAGAGTTTAGAATTGACCGAATTTACAGAATGGCAGAAGAGCATTTTGGTGAGATTAGGTTTGTAGGAATTAAACTACACAAAAAGATTGGATGGGTTGCAAAGGCTCAATTTGATGAGTTTGAATCATTAGTAGCAGAGGGTGAAAATGCAGATGAAGCATTGAAAAATCTAAGAAAAAGACTCAAAAAGATTATAGAACGATATAATATGGCATAAGAGGATGAAAAGAAATATTATTCTTATAGGCTTCATGGGCGTTGGCAAAGGGTCGACGGCTAGAGCCTATTCTAAAAAATATGGCTCTTTTATTATTGATACAGATGATTTAATTGAGTCAAAAGAGAACAGAGAGATAAAAAGAATATTCAAAAAACATGGTGAGGAGTATTTCCGTTCTCTGGAGCAGAATTGTGCTAATTGGATTGAGAAATCAGTTGACAATACTCTTATCTCTTGTGGTGGTGGTTTCTACAAAGTAAATAACCTCAAAAAATTAGGAACAGTTGTTCTACTAGATGCCTCTTATGATTGGATTTACAATAGACTCTTAACAGCTAAAAACTCAAAAGAAAAACTAAAAAAGAGACCACTATTCTCTGAACCTCAAAAAGCAAGAGAGTTATATGCTCAACGAGCAGATAGTTATAAAAAAATAGCCGATTTAATAATCAATATTGAAGATAAAGATAGAGATATGATAATAGAAGAGATTTACAAAATCAGACCCTCCAACTAGTAAAAATGGAAATCAAAAAATGCTAAATAGCACTTTTTGACACCATTAATTTAAATTAAAATCTCTATCTCTCAGGCTCTGCAGGAGTAAGTCTCACATTATCAAAATCAACCATACCAGTACCCACAGGAATAAGCCGACCAATAACAACATTCTCTTTTAAATCTTCAAATGAGTCAACTGTTCCTGCAATAGAAGCAGATGTAAGTACCTTTGTTGTATCTTGGAACGATGCTGCTGAGATAATACTATCAGCTCCAACAGCTGCTCTAGTAATACCGATAAGTAGTGGTTCAGCTATAGCAGGTTCACCAAATAGCTTAATTACCTTCTGATTTTCAGCTACAAACTTCTTTTTTGATACCAAGTCATTGTCTATGAACTTACTGTTTCCAGAGTCTACAACCTTGACCTGTCTCATCATCTGTGATACTACGATTTCGATGTGCTTATCAGAGATATTAACCCCTTGTCTACGATAGACCATCTGAACCTCCTCTACGATATACTCATAGAGAGCCTTTTCACCTAAAGTAGCTAGAATATCATGACTAGAGATAGTTCCATCAGTTAGCTTTTCACCAGTATGAACGAAATCTCCCTCTGCTACTACTACTGTTCTCTGTTTGTCAATAAACTGCTCAACCATTCTACCCTCTTCATCAGTTAGAATAAGTCTCTTTTTACCTCTAAGTGGTTTTCCAAAACTTACATTTCCATTGATTCTAGCGATATGTGCAGGGTCTTTTGGTCTTCTCGCTTCAAATAGCTCCGATACCCTTGGGAGACCAGATGTAATATCACTCGATTTCTGTGCAGCTTTTGGTGTTTTTGCTAAAATATCTGCAATTCCTACTCTATCTCTATCTGCAACATATATCGATGTCTTTGGCTCTAGTGCATAGGTAACCACCTCCCCATCATCTGTAGCTAATACAATAGCTGGTTTATATGTACTAGGAATATACTCATTTAGAGTCAACCTACTCTCACCTGTTAACTCATCAAACTGCTCAACAGCTGTAATACCTGCTACAATATCCTCAAATTTAATAGTACCATTTGATTCAGCAATAATAGGGTCAGTATATGGGTCCCACTCTGCAATAACTACTTGATTGTCACTTCTTGGAGCAGCAATAATATCTCCTCTTCCAAGAGTTGTATCATCCTCTACTTTAACCAGAGAGCCTCTTGCTATGTAGTGTCTAGCTGCCTCTCTATCGTTATCATCAACAATAACAGCAAAAAGCCCCTTCTCCTCTACAAACTCACCTACTCTAATAGTCTTAATTCTCTCGATATAATCACCCTTTAGGAGGAAGTATTTGACTCTACCTTTTGCCTCTGCATAGATATTTTGAGTAACTGGAGCTCCATCTTCAACTTTTAATTCAGATGCAAATGGTATACGATTTGGAACAGACCAAGCCTCTTTGATAACCTCTACAATAGAGTCACCCTCTTCAATAAGCTCTCCATTAGCATAAGGGATAAAGAGTTTTCCATCAACTTTTCCACCAACACCTGCTAATTCATTAGTCTTGGCTACATCAGATTTTCTAACAGTATACTTCTGCTCTTGCGCTCCCTGTTGAACAGTCAAGAAAATCTCATCATGAGACTGAACGATAGAGATTCGACCTCTTGTGAGTGATTTGACCTTGGGTTCAACTAATAAAACACCTGCATTTCTTCTATTTGATACAAGCAGTTTATCTTCAGAGTTCTTATATACATTTAGGTTATAATAACGAATAAACCCTTCTTTGTTAGCTATAACCTGTCTCTCCTCTTTACCAGCACTAGCTGTACCACCTGTGTGGAAGGTACGAAGTGTAAGCTGTGTACCAGGTTCACCAATAGATTGAGCAGCAACAACACCAACAGCTTCACCAGCTTTTACTATCTTGTTCTCTGCCATATTTAGACCATAACACTTTGCACAGATACCTTTTTCTGCTTTACATGTTACAGAGGTTCTAATATTTACAGAGCGAACACCTGCATCTGTGACCAATCTACTTAACCCTTCATCAATCATAGTCCCTTCACTAACCAAAACCTCTGAAGTGATAGGGTCAATAACATCTTTTGCTATAACTCTACCATAAATTCTATCAGATAGTGGCTCAATCATCTCATTACCAACAAAAATATCAGCTACATCAACACCCTCATGAGAACCACAATCGTGCATAGTAACTTTTACATTTTGAGCAACATCAATTAGCTTTCTAGTCAAATAACCTGCACTTGCTGTCTTCATCGCCGTATCAGCAAGTCCTTTTCTAGCTCCGTGAGTTGAGATAAAGTACTCTAGTACATTTAGTCCCTCACGGAAGTTAGAGGTAATTGGTGTCTCAATAATAGAACCATCTGATTTTGCCATTAGACCCCTCATTCCAGAGAGCTGTCTAATTTGAGCTGCCGAACCCCTCGCACCTGAATCTGCCATCATATGTACCGAGTTAAATCCATCTTTGTCTTTTTTGATAAGAGACATCAATTCACCTGCAACAGCATTATTGGTATCTGTCCAAATATCGATAATCTTATTATATCTCTCCTGCTCTGTCAAAAGACCTTTTGTATACTGTTTTTGAATCTCAACAACTTGCTCTTTTGCATCTATAACCATCTGCTCTTTAGCTTTAGGTACTTTTATATCATCAATAGAGATAGATACTCCTGATTTTGTTGCATATTTGAAACCCATATCTTTTAAATCATCAAGAAACACAGATGTATATGAGATACCACTCTGTGCATAAATATAATCAACTAGTGCAGATATATCTTTTTTCTTCATCACTTTGTTCCAATAACTCTGAGGAACATAATCGGGAATAATATCATTTAGAATAACTCTACCTGCTGTTGTAGTTATAATTTTGCCATTAATAACTGTTCTAATCTTGGCATTAATATCTAAACCACCCTGCTCATTGGCAATCATAACCTCATCAACATTAGCAAATAGTTTATGTTGACCAAGTACATCAACCTTCTCTAGTGTTAGATAATAGAGACCCAAAATCATATCCTGTGATGGTACAGCAATCGCTTTACCAGATGCAGGAAGCAAAATATTCATGGAACTAAGCATTAAAACCTTCGCCTCAGCAATCGCCTCTGAGGATAGAGGAATATGCACAGCCATCTGGTCACCATCAAAGTCAGCATTAAATGCAGCACAAACTAATGGATGAAGCTGAATCGCTTTTCCATCAATCAGTTTTGGATGAAACGCTTGGATAGAGAGCTTATGAAGTGTTGGCGCACGGTTAAGTAGAATAGGATAACTATCAACCACATCCTCCAAACACTCCCAAACCTCATTGGTTTTATTCTCTATCATCTTTTTAGCCTGTTTTAGAGTAGTAGCATACCCTCTCTCCTCAAGCTTAGCCATAACATGTGGTTTAAACAGCTCAACAGCCATTTTTTTAGGCAATCCACACTCATCCATCTTTAGATTAGGTCCAACAACAATAACAGACCGACCAGAAAAGTCAACTCTTTTTCCCAAAAGGTTCTGTCTAAATCGTCCCTGCTTACCTTTTATCACCTCTGAGAGTGACTTAAGTGGTCTCTTGTTTGCACCCTTTACAGAGTTTCCTCTCCTACCATTATCAAAAAGAGCATCCACAGACTCTTGAAGCATTCTCTTCTCATTTCTTACGATAATCTCAGGTGCATCAAGCTCTATAAGTCTTTTTAATCTTTGGTTTCTGTTTATAACTCTTCTATATAAATCATTAACATCAGATACAGCAAACTTACCACCATCAAGACTAACAAGAGGTCTAAGGTCTGGTGGCATAACAGGTAGAACAGTAAGCATCATCCATTCAGGTCTATTTCCTGAATCCAAAAATGACTCAATAACTTTTAGTCTCTTTACAATAGTCTTCTTTTTCGCCTCTGACCTAGTTGCTAATATATCCTCTTTTAGTCCAGAGAACATCTCAACCAAATCCAAATCAGCGAGAAGCTCTTGAACTATCTCTCCACCCATTCTAGCATCTAGCCCTGATTCGGGGAATCTTTGAGTGATAGATTGATACTGCTCCTCATTTAAAACATCAAACTTCTCCAAAGGTGTTACACCCTCACTATCATAAGCAGCTAATCCAGGTTCTTTGACAATATAAGCCTCATAGTATAATACTCTCTCCAAATCCTTCATCTTTACACCAAGTAGTGTTCCTATTCTTGATGGTAATGAAGAGACATACCAAATATGAGCCACAGGAGCTACTAAATCTATATGCCCCATTCTGTTTCGTCGTACTTTCATTGTGGTAACCTCTACACCACACTTCTCACATAGTACACCTTTGTATCTCATCTTTTTATATTTGCCACATAGACACTCATAGTCTCTAACTGGTCCAAATATCTTAGCACAAAATAGACCATCTCTCTCTGGTTTTAGTGTACGATAGTTGATAGTTTCAGGCTTTTTAACCTCCCCATATGACCATGATAGAACTTTCTCTGGACTAGCAACACGAAGTTGCATAGCCATAATATCCATTGGTCTATCCTCACTGGTCAAATCAATTGGGTTTAAACTGTCTAAAAAATCACTCATTATATAGCTCCCTCTTTTTTCTTCTCAAATAAATCTACATCAAGCCCAAGTGCTTGAAGCTCTTTGGTCAATACGAACATAGTTTCAGGTACACCTGACTCAGGCACAGACTCTCCTCTAGTCAAGGCTCTATATGCTCTTGTCCGTCCATCAACATCATCTGACTTGATAGTCAACATCTCTTTTAGAATATGTGCTGCACCATAAGCCTCCAATGCCCACACCTCCATCTCTCCAAATCTCTGTCCACCAAATAATGCCTTACCACCAACAGGCTGTTGAGTAACTAGTGAGTATGGTCCAGTCGAACGAGCATGAACCTTCTCATCTACAAGGTGATGTAGTTTTAACATATACATATAACCTACATTTACTCGCTCTAACATCTTCTCACCTGTCTTACCATCATAAAGCTCTGTCTTTCCATCTGCATCCATCTTGGCAAGTTCAAATAGCTTATCAAACTCCTCTTTTGTAGTTCCCTCAAATACTGTTGTAGCAAACTTAACACCATTTGCCCAATCTCTAGCATAATCTATCAACTGGTCATCTGATATTTTATCTAATGTCTCTTTTGCGTTCATAAGCTTTGCTACATCAGCAATCTCTGTCATTTTAGCTCTAAGGTCTGCAACCATAGTCTCTTTTTGCTCATCAAACATCTCTTGAATCTGCTCACCAAGCTTCTTACCAAGCATACCCAAGTGGACTTCAAGAATCTGACCAATATTCATCCGAGATGGAACCCCTAGAGGATTTAGAATAATATCAACAGTCTTTCCATCTTTTGTATATGGCATATCAATTTCAGGTACAATATTTGAGACGATACCTTTGTTTCCATGTCGCCCTGCCATCTTATCACCAACTTTTAACTTTCTCTTTGTAGCTACATAGACCTTTACAAGCTTAGTTACACCATTTGGTAGGATGTCATCTTTTTCCAAGATGTAGAGCTTCTCCTCATGAGCCTCTTTGAGCTTCTTCTTCTGTCTTTGGAAGTAGTTCTTAGCTGAATTATACTCGGATTGAACCTTGGCACTATATGACTGCACAACTGAACGAAGAGCAAATCTATTAACACCGATAATAACATCAACAGGTATATGCTCTCCTATCTCATAGGTTTTATCACCAATTGTTACATCTGATACAAGCTCAGCCTTGGATAGCATAGTTGCGATTCGTAGTAACTCCTCTCTATCTATCATTAGAAGTTTATCATGATGTTCACTATCTAGTACAGCCTTCTCCTCTTCATAGGATTGAACGGCTCTTGCATCCTTCTCTTGTCCTTTTTTAATAAAGACTTTTACATCTACAACAATACCCTCCATAGATGCAGGACAGTATAGAGATTTATTGACAACATGACCTGCTTTTTCACCAAAGATAGCTCTTAGAAGTCTCTCCTCTGGAGTTGGTTTAATCTCACCCTTTGGAGAGACCTTACCAACCATAATCATACCTGGCTTAATATGAGTACCAACCTTTACAATTCCTGATTCATCAAGGTGAGTAAGCTCATCTTCACGGATATTTTGAATATCTCTTGTAATCTCTTCTGTACCATGTTTAAGCTCTCTAGCCTCTATCTCTTTTTCATATGTATGAATAGAGGTAAATGTATCCTCTCGTAAAATCTTCTCCGAGATAATAATAGCATCCTCATAGTTATAACCATACCAAGGCATAAATGCAACCATTGCATTTTTACCAATTGCAAGTTCACCCATATCCATATTTGGACCATCAGCAATAACTTGACCAGCCTCTACCACATCCCCAAGCTGTGCTGTTGGAGATTGTGTAAATGTAGTATTTTGGTTAGTTCTCATATTTTTTTCCATTGGGTAGTGGTCTATATATACACCACTCTCATCTTCACCCAATATATAGATATTTCGAGAATCTACCTTCTCTACTTTACCTGGTCTTTTTGCTTTTACAGACTCCCAAGCATCACGAGATACAATCGCTTCCATACCTGTTCCTACAATAGGAGCATCAGTCTTAAGTAACGGAACAGCTTGTCTCTGCATGTTTGAACCCATCAATGCACGGTTAGCATCATCATGCTCCAAAAATGGAATAAGAGCCGCGGCTGAACCTGATACCATAAGTGGAGAAATATCAATCAGTGATACCTTTTTGGTCTCATTTAGCAAAATCTCTCCATTACATCTAGTCTCAATCAAATCATTAACAATTCTTCCATCCTCAACCTCTGTTGAAGCAGGAGCGATAACCAAATCCTCCTCTTGTGTAGCAGTTAGATAGACTATCTCTTTACTTATCACACCATCTTTTACTTTATTATATGGAGCTTCTATAAATCCTAAATCATTTACCTTTGCATAGGTAGCTAATGTATTAATCAGACCAATATTTTGACCCTCTGGAGTCTCAATTGGACAGATTCGACCATAGTGAGTTGGGTGAACATCCCGAACCTCAAAACCTGCTCTCTCTTTGACAAGACCACCCTCACCAAGAGCTGATAATCTTCTTTTGTGTGTCACTTCTGATAGAGGATTGGTTTGGTCCATAAACTGTGATAACTGACCAGAGGAGAAGAACTCCAAGATAGTATTAGTAATCATCTTGGAGTTTACCAAATCATGAGGCATAAGCTCATCAAGAGTACCAGATAGAGTTGTCATTTTATCTCTAATAGCTTTTTGCATCTTTGTCAAACCATTATATAGCTCATTACCCAATAGCTCACCAATAGCTCTAATTCTTCTATTACCAAGGTGGTCTCTATCATCAATATGACCTGAACCATTTTTAACCTTTGATAGATACTTGACAGTATGAATAATATCATCAGCTGTCATTACAGTAACATACTCAGGCACTTCAAGACCGAGCTTATGATTCATCTTCATCCGTCCGACTTTTGTCAAATCATATCTCTCTGGGTCAAAAAAGAGCTGTTTAAGAAAAGCCTTTGCCGCCTCTGCTGTTACAGGCTCACCTGGTCTCATAACTTTATAGATACGAATAGCAGCTAGTTGATTCTCATCCTCTATCTCCTCTGTCTGCTTAAGCAATCTAAGGGACTCATGGTCAGCAATAAAAGATTTGATAATAGAGTCGTCTGAACCCTCTGCTAAGTCATCAGCAATAGTAAAGCTCTCGACACCTGCATCAATAATCTTTTTGAGTCTCATCTCATCAAGTGCTGTTACAACATCATAAAGAACCTCTCCACTCTCATTGTCTATAATTGGAGTAGCTAAGTGTCTCTCTATCAGAATCTCTAGTGGATACTCTACCCACTCTAACCCCTCATCAACTAATTTTTGAGCCTTCTTTTTTGTTAATCTCTTTGCTGCAGCTACAACAATATCTCCATCAAGAGTACGAACCTCATAAGGCGCTCGACCTGCAAAGTCTGCTACAGAAAATCTTGTTGCAAATCTATTATCTTTTACAAAAATCTCTTTGTTATCATAAAAGAGCTTCATAATATCCTCTTTAGAGTAGTCCAACGCTCTAAAGAGAATAGTTACAGGAATTTTTCTTCTTTTATTGATTCTCGCATAGAGAATATCTTTTGCATCATACTCAAAGTAGAGCCAAGAACCTCTATCAGGAATAATCTGTGCAGAGTAGATAAGTTTATTAATAACTGTTGTAGCCTCCTCCTCTTTAAATATAACACCAGGACTTCGGTGGAGCTGATTAACAACAACTCTCTCAACACCATTAATAATAAATGATGTTCTATCGGTCATTAGAGGTATATCTCGAACAAAAACACCCTGCTCTTTTATCTCTTTTGGGTCAAGTTTTTCACCTGTCTTCTCATCTCTATTCCAAATAGTCAAAGAGATATTCATTTTTAGTGAGACAGAGTAGGTCAGACCTCTCTCCATACACTCTCTAATAGTATATTTAGGTTGCACTATACTAGAGCCTTTGTACTCTAAAGTCAATCTATTCTGTTGGTCATTAAGTGGGAAGACAGAACTAAATACTTTTTCTATAGTCGATTCACTTCTATTTTTTGCACCAATCATTAAGAAATCATCATATGATTTTTGTTGTAGTTGAAGTAAATTTGGAACAGCGATTTGTCTAGGAGTCTTAGAAAAATCGACTCGCAGTCTATTTCCTGAGTGTAAAGAGTTTAACATGGGCAAACCTCATTTTAATTATGTTATGTTATTTGATGAGCGTATACTTTAGATACACAAAAAAACTATTGCACAATAGCTTGTCACTATATCTTTGATTTGTACTGTTACTAATGCAGCACAGGGAAAGGGTCTAACGATTTTATCTATAAAAAGAATCCACAAGAGGTTCTATAATACCTCTTGCGATTATCACTATTTGAGTTCGCACTCAGCTCCAGCTTCTTCAATCTCTTTTTTAACTGCTTCTGCTTCATCTTTAGATATAGCCTCTTTGAGTACTGTTGGAACATTCTCAACAGCTGCTTTTGCCTCTTTAAGACCAAGACCTGTAATTTTTCTAACAACTTTAATAGCAGCAATTTTCTTAGCTCCTGCACCTGTAAGAACTACATCAAACTCTGTCTGCTCCTCAACCTCTTCAACAGCTGCCCCACCTGCTACTACTGTAGCTTGTGCAGATACACCAAACTTCTCTTCAAACTCTTTTACTAACTCTGAAAGCTCTAATACTGACATATTTGAGATGAACTCTAAAACATCCTCTTTTGTTGTTGCCATTTTTATTTCCTTTTAATTATTCATTTTTTTTCATATATTATATATCATTCTCGTTCCATCCGCTCTGAGGTGGAATGTATAGACAAGATATCTTAGGCTACAGTTTAAATTGCCTATGGGTTACAACCTCAGGAGAGGTGGAACCAGATTGATTTACGCCTCTTCTTCTAGTTTGTCAGCTAGTGCTTGTAGTCCAATAGTAAAATTTCGTACTGGTGCATTCCAAACATTTAGCAACATTCCAAGAAGTTCATCTCTACCTGGAAGTTTAGCCATTGCATTAATTGTAGCAATATCTGCAACTTTTGACTCTATTACTCCAGTTTTGATTGAGAAATTACCTTTGTTTGCCTGTGCAGACTTATCAGCTACTTTACAAGTAGCAATCTGGTCTTCACCCCAAATAAAGATATTTGTATCTACAAGCTCCATCTCTTCACAGTTTGCATTTTTAAGTGCAATCCCTGCAAGAGTGTTCTTTACAACTCTCACTTGTACTTCATTCTCTCTAGCTAATGCTCTAACACCTTCTAGTGCTTCAACCGTCATACCTTTGTAATCACATACAATTACAGCACCTTGATTAGCAAAAGCAGTTGATAGTTCATCTACTATAGCTTCTTTTTCAGTTCTAGTCATTTTTTCTCCTTCCGACCTCTAAAAGGGTGTTGTTTTCACAACTCATTAACTCTTTCGAGTCAATTAATTAAGCTCTCGCCCCTAATATCTTTAGTCTAAGATTTATATGCCAAGCATAAAGAGAAGAGTATATATCTATGCTCTTCTCTTTATGTTTGTACCTTATTCCATCTTAAAACAAGGCAATACCATTATCTCTATATCATCCAAATTCCAAAATGATAGAGACACAGTACACCCAATCTCGTTCCACCTGTCTTCAGGTGGAATGCATAGACAATTCAAATGTTGTCTTCTGTTGTTTTTACCTATTCATTCCACCTCAGAGAGGATGGAACGAGAGAAAAATTTACGCTTTCATATCCAAAAGCTCTGTTGTATCGAGAGTAACAGCTGGACTCATAGTCAAAGACAACGCACCATTAAGGATATATCTACCTTTTGCTGCTGCTGGTTTAAGCTTGTTAACTGTCTGCATAAAACTTGTAAAGTTTTCAGAAATCTTATCTGAACCAAAACTTGCCTTACCAATACCTGCATGGATGTTACCTTTTTTATCAACTCTAAAGTTAACTTTTCCACCTTTTGCCTCTTTGACAGCCTTTGTAACATCCATTGTTACTGTACCTGTTTTTGGGTTAGGCATAAGACCTTTTGGCCCAAGGATTCTAGCCACTTTACCGAGTTGCCCCATCATATTAGGAGTTGCAATTACAGTATCAAAATTAATAACACCCTCTCTAATCTGCTCAATAAGTTCATCTGTCCCAACCAAATCAGCACCTGCGGCTTTTGCTTCATCTGCTTTGTCATCTTTTGCAAAAACTGCAACTCTAACCACTTTACCTGTACCATTTGGAAGAATAACTGAACCTCTCACCATCTGGTCAGCATGTCTTGGGTCAACATTTAAGTTTAGTGCAATCTCAACAGTCTCATCAAACTTCGCTGATTTTAATTTTGGAAGAAGTGCAACTGCATCAGCTACCGAATACTTTTTTTCACTATCTATTTTCTCTAAGAGTGCTGCTCTTTTTTTACTTACTTTTTTTGCCATCTATCTCTCCACGATATATATTATATATAATCTCCCACCTATATTATAGGTGGTAATTCATGGTGTCTTCATAAGAAAACACCCTACAATTCATTATTTATGCAGTAACCTCTACGCCCATACTTCTACAAGTACCCATAATGATTTTTGCTGCCATCTCTTTGTCATCTGTATTCAAATCGGCAATCTTCTGTTCAACAATCTCATCAATTTGAGCAGCTGTCAATGACCCTACTTTATTTTTAAGTGGATTATCAGAACCACTCTTTAGATTAGCAGCTTTCATAATAAGCTGAGATGCAGGTGGTTGTTTTGTCTCAAATGTAAAACTTCTATCTGCATATACAGTTATCTCTACAGGTATCTTAAATCCCATCTTATCTTTTGTTCTTTCGTTAAATGCTTTACAGAACTCCATAATATTGACACCTCTTTGACCAAGTGCAGGTCCTACAGGTGGTGATGGGTTTGCTTGACCAGCAGGAATCATTAATTTGAACTTTTCAGTTACTTTTTTTGCCATCATTATCTCCTTAGATTAAATAGTTTTAGATTAAATAAAAACTTGAGTAATAAAAAATTATAGTTTTTATTACTGAAATTTTTCACAAGGGCATCCTTATGGATAGCCCCTAATATATATTTATAAAATCTTCTCTACTTGTGTATATAAAATCTCTACAGGGGTGTTTCTACCAAATATAGAAACATTTAGTTTTAGTTTCCCATGGTCAAGGTCATACTCCTCAACCATTCCTGTAAAGTTAGCAAATGGACCATCAACAATTCGTACCATTTCACCTTTTTCAAAATCAACTTTTGGTTTTGGAGCAGATTTATTCTCCATCTTATCGAGAATAACTCTAATATCTGCATCACTTAGAGGAGTCGCTTTTTTACCCTCTCCAATAAAACGGGAGACACGAGGCAGACTCTGAACCTTATGCCAAAGGTCTGTATCTAAATCGAGATGAGCAAAGACATAACCAGAGTATAGAACTCTCTCTGTTATCTTTTTCTCTCCATTTTTTACCTCTATTACCTCTTCTGTAGGGACAATAACACTCTCTACTTTATCCTCGATACCATTCTCTATAGCTATAAGCTCTATACCTTTTTTTACTGCTTGTTCACTACCAGAATAGACCTGAATAGAATACCATTGAAGTGCCATATCCACACCTACACTACAGCTGATACAATTGCAGACATTGCCCAGTCAACAAGTGCTAAAAATATTGATATTACAGTTACAACGATAAATACAGCAATAAATGCCTGTCTTATCTGTATCTTTGTCGGAAATATAACTTTTTGTATCTCTGCTTTAACATGTGAAAAATATGTTGTTAATTTTTCCATTTTATGATTACCTTTTAATTATGGCAGGCCAAGAGGGACTCGAACCCCCGGCACCTGGTTTTGGAGACCAGTGCTCTACCAACTGAGCTATTGGCCTAAGAATATATTAGAATTTAAAATTAAAGGCAACCACAAAAGTTGCCCCTACACAAGCTACAAACTACTAGAGTTTCATCTCTTTATGTGTAGTGTGACACTTACACCACTTACAGTACTTCTTCAAAGCAAGTTTTCCAGCAGTGTTTCTTTTATTCTTAGTGGTGTGATAGTTTC
>CAZSHP010000009.1:0-41449 GCA_964606545.1 uncultured Sulfurovum sp.
TGCTGATTACAAATCAGCTGCTCTAGCCAACTGAGCTACATCAGCACCATTCATTCAAAGTCATGCTTTAAATGGAGTCGCATTATAGACAAAAATTAGTTTGATGTCAAGGGTTTTTGTAAAAAAAACTATTTTTTTTTACAATTTGTTGTAATTCACTAAAAAAATCGATAATCTTACCTAAAATAGGAAAAGAGAGCAACTACTCAAGATATTAATCACAAATATTGTAGAATAGTACAAAAAGGAGACAACTATGTATAATAAACAATCAAATAGTAATAGAGGAGATAGAAGATGAAAAAAAGACTACTAATATTATCTATAATATCTCAATTTATATATGCAGATAGCTATCACTTAAAACCATTCAACACTAATATCCAAGAGAAGACTATAGAGGATAATTATTGTCAAGAGAATAATGAAAGTTTAGAGTTTTGTATTAAAAATAAGCTTATATATCCCATAGTAACAACAGATAATCCAAAACTAAAAGAGAGTATTGAAAAGAATATCAAAGAGTATATAACAGAGTTTAAAAAAGGGAGTGCAAAAGAGAGTCTCATATCCGAACTCAAAGATATTCCTGATTTATCTACCTCTTATGAGGATACAACTATCATAAATGTCTATGATATTATGGATAAGATATTTACTATATCTCTCTATAACTATAGCTTTACAGGTGGCGCACATGGTAACCAACACCATCAGTTTTATAATTATCTTATAGAGAATGGCAAAGAGATTAGATTAGAGCATATTTTAGTTGAAGGGTACAAAAAGAGATTGAAAAAGATAGCAGAAAAGGCTTATCGAGATAGTAATAACTATATGCCTAATGAGGATTTAACTAATTTTGGTTGGTTTGAAAACAATTTTTCATTGAGTGATAACTACGCTATTACCAATGATGGCGTGGAGTTTTTCTATGACCCTTATGAGATTAAACCCTACTCTATGGGGACTACTCAATTTACAATCCCATATTATATGTTAAAAGATATTATAAAAAGAGATAATCTAATAGCAGATAGAGAGATAAACAAAATAGTAGCTAAGAGCAATACAAAGATACTCAAATCCCCATATGGTCAGATAACAACAGAGAGCAGAAGATTGACCAATAACTCTATAGAGCTAAAATTTACCATGAAGAGTCTCACTGAACATAAGAGAGGATGGTTCTCTATCTCATTTCCTCAATTAAAATCCAAAGAGTCAATAGAGACCATAAGTGGAGATGGATTTAAAAATATATCAACTTATAACAGAGGCAAAAAACTCTACAACTTCTATACAAAAAGTAGTGTAGAGAGTAAATATCTACTAGTAGAGGGAGATGCTAATATTTGGTCAAAAGATAGTAGCAAAAGTATCGAAGTAGTAGTAAAACTACCAAACAATATAGATAATCTCTATATTAATCTCAGAGGTTCATTCAAAACAAAAGAGGGAATAGAGGTGTTTCCTGACTATGGAGATGAAGGCAGTATAATAGAAGGTCAACAGGGATTTCCAAACTTTCGAATCAAAATCTAATCAAATTCCACTCTAAAAAGTGGAATTTCAATATTTTCCTTCTCTTACACAACGAACATAACAACTATTACTTTTAGAATCTCTATCGGTATAACCATTACCAAAATAGACTATCCACGCACCATAATGAAGAAATTGATTGCTAGTAGATGACCAATAATAGTTATCTAAAGTGGTATTTTTAAACACATTATCTATACTAGGCTTGTATCTATTATAATCTACTATAGATAATAGTTCATTTTTATTAGGAAGTCTCCAATCACCTTTTTCTCCTAAATTCAAGGTTTCACAATAATCAATTGCATCCATCCAAGTAGCATTTTTTATACTATTGTTATTATCACTATAGTCATCTTGCCACTGTAGAGCTGTTCTACTATCGGTTACTACACCATCTATATCTCTTGTAAACTTAGCATTTAACAAAATACTAAGAGCCATCATAATCAAAAAAACTCTTTCTCTTATCAATATTTTCAACCTTTTTTTAAATTTGCAAATAAAATTCTATGCTCACTATTTTTTTCTAACACAACGAATATAATAACTAATATTTTTAAGGTCTCTATTGACCTTAGCATCACCAAAGTTTACTACCCACGCATTACGATGAAGAGATAAGCCATCAGAAGATGTCCAATACCATTCATTAGAGGTATTGACAAATACATCACTAATAGTAGGTGACTCTGTTTTTCCATCATCTACAAGCCCTTGTAACTCCATAACAGTAGGCAATCTCCAATCACTATATCCACCTAAATCTAAATTATTACAATAAGTAATAGCTGTATCTCCAGAGGTATCAAAACAGAATGAACTATTTGCATCATCTTCACACTTATCATAATAATTTTGGGTTAGCCATACTTTTTGAATGGAATTAACATTATCATCATCCTGCCACATTAACATAGTAACATTATCAACTACTGTCTCATCTCTACTATCTCTAATAAAATCAGCATCTGCTCCTTTTTGATAAAAACCATCATCTTGTAAACTTCCATCTAAGACCTCTTCTCCATCTCTATTATAGCTTTTTATCTGTCCTGTTTTTTTTAAGAAAAAAAGCTCCTCCCTCTCCTCTCCACATGATTCTTTGCTTCTATCTTGATAATCATCAGGTAGAACTATAATATCTAACCAATTAGGACTTTGCTTTTCATCTTCTCCTATATATTTATAAACATCTTCTTTGCAACTCCACTGAATCTTGTTTGGTTCAATATGGTTTTTGTACACAACAATCTCAAATGTCTCATCCATATCACTATTAAATGCCTCTCGTATTTTTAATTCATCATCATCACTATAACAGTCTGCCCCAAACTCCCCACTAGGAGCAATAGCACAACCTAGACCATTTAGTCTATTTTTTTCATCTTTAAACCTTGATGGTATAATTTTAATTTGAGCATCAAAAGGTGTAGGTATTATCTCATCTTTATCATTTTTAAATATAACACTCCCTGAAATCAAATCACTAATTAATATTGGTGCATTACTGTCTATATTAAACATACCATAATCCAAACTAGAAAATATTATAGAATCAAAATTCCCATTAAATACCATATCCAAATTATCAGACAACTCTATAAAATAATTGCTAATACCAACTACTTGAAAATAACTATAACCTTTTTTAAGTATACTTTTTATAATAGAAGAGATATTATCATCAGCCAAAAACTTCTCTC
This sequence comes from uncultured Sulfurovum sp., assembly GCA_964606545.1. Taxonomy (GTDB): domain Bacteria; phylum Campylobacterota; class Campylobacteria; order Campylobacterales; family Sulfurovaceae; genus UBA1140. The sequence continues at coordinate 3,252 of CAZSHP010000009.1, forward strand.
TCTCATTTAGAGGAACCTCTGGTCTAATAGAATTATGCAAAGCATCTACTACATTTAATTTCCCATCACTAATATTTACAATAAAAGAGTTAATATCTACAATATTTGTATCAATAGATTTTACTATCTGTAAAACTCTTTTCATAATTTTGGATGTTGCTTCAGTTTTATTTTCTATCTTAGGTGTCAATAAACCAAAGGTAACATTACTTATATCAAAATTTGCTAATGTTACACTTTTATCAAATACAGATGATAGATTCAATTTGACTATTTCTGTAATATTTGCCTCTGATAAAATAGTTTTTAACCCCTCCATCAATATTAATAGTTTTTGTACTTGATTGTCTTCTACCTTTGAGTATGCTTCTACAGGGTCAAAATTTTTTACTGCATCTTCAAGTTTAGTTATATTCTCTTCACTATTACGCTTTTTGATATAAACCAAAGTAGTTAATGGAGATATATGACTATAATCTCCAAATGCTTTCATCTCAAAATCAACCGTTTTATCCAAAGATGGTTCATATATACCATTATTATTTGAATCTATAGTAGCTCCACGAGGTACAGATATATCACAATACTCATCAAGCTCTACTCCACTAAAAGAGATTTTCCCCCTCTCTCCTACTTCTAAATCACTATAATATGTACCTACAATGGAACTAAAATCACTATTATAACAGACAGCAACTACTGGTGAGGAGAGCTTATTTATATATCCATCAGCTACATTTTTTTCTGTTCTTTTATTTTCTTGTGAAGAGTTATTTTTATTGTTTTCCTTTGAATCACTCTCATGAGTTAAACTAGTATCTCCATCTCCTGTTCCTTCTGTACTATTAGTCTCTGCTATTATCTCTGCCTCTTTTTTTGTAATTTGAGTCTGTTCATTAACATCAATAAAAATCCTATCTTGACAACTACTATTATTTTCACAATTTTCTAGTGCATCTATAAAACCACTAGAGATATTAACATCTCTTAATCCTTCTGCAATATACTCTAAATTTCTAATTGTTGCATCTCGATAAATTAAATTGTGACTCTCTAATAAAGTTTGATTTTCAAAAATATTTTCTAAAAGAACTCTATCCAAAGAGTCTCTAAATGTAGATTCTTTAATTCTTCTAAGTTCTTCTTCTTTTATTAGGTTATTATCAATCAAAGATTGCAGTATAGACAACTCTTGTGTAGTAGGCTGATAAGTAAGTGTTACTCTTTGAGCTGTAGAATTATTTTCTATCTCCATCAAGATTTTTTTTGTTGGCTCATAGTTTTCCAATAGATAAGTACCATCTATTTGAAATTTAACTTTTGCCAATATACTATCTATACTCTCCTTTTTATTAAATGTTATTTTTCTCTGAATCTCATCTGCATCACAAAAACCGTTATCATTGCTATCTTGACATATATTTATAACTATCTCTTGTGGTATACCTACTAGATTTAAAATTTGATTTAGTAACTCTTTTGCCTCTTTGCTACTATTACCTCCACATCCAACAAAACTCAATATAAAAATGGTGTTTAACATGAAGAGTATTTTTTTTATTCCCATAATTTTCCCTCATAAAAAAATATTTTCAAATAAAATTAAACATTAATTTTTACTATTTAATAATACTGTTATGAATTATATCATAATGTGATAATATATTAAATAACTAAATTCACTAAAAAAAATATATATAGTTTGCTTCTATGTATAATATTGTAACTACGACTATTTATATCTCTATACAATAATTACTATTTTTGATACAGCTACTACCATCAACCTGAATAACTATATGATTAAAGCCCAAACGCTCCAACTTATCTCTAATAATAGAAGTCAATATCTCCTGCTTTTTGAGTGATATAGCATCATCTTCTAAAACAATGTGAAATGATATAAAGCTGTCTTTGGAGCTAGGTTTATATATATGCAAATCATGATACTCAACTACTCCTCTATCAAATTTAATAATCCTCTCTAGTTGCTCCTCTGTTACATCTACTGTATTAATATCCATAAGAGAAGCAAAACTTTTTTTGAGTAGTGGGTATGAGTGAAAAAGTATATAGATAGAAAATAGAATGGTCAAAAGAGAATCAACTCTATAAATCTCAAAAAGATAGATAAAAACCCCTGCTACTACAACTCCAACTGAAATAAGTGCATCAGCTAACATATGTAGATATGCTGAATGGATATTGGTATCTTCATGATGGTGATGATGATGTTTATGTTCCCCATGAGAACAGCTAGAGACTCCCATATTGTTCAATATATAGGCACTAATGCCATTAGCAAAGACAGCTATAATACCTACTACCATCATATAGATAGGCTCTATCTTCTCTGGGTGCATAAATCTAAAAATAGACTCATATATCATATAGAACATTGTCAAAAATAGAAAAAGTGTATTGACAAAACCAGCCATCATCTCGGCTCTTAGAAACCCAAATGTATATCTAAAAGAGGCTTTTGTAGTAGAGAGTCGAAGTGCCAAATAGGTAATTGCTACAGCAATAACATCACCTGTATTATGTAAAGCATCAGCTATTAGTGCAAAAGAGTTAGAGATAACTCCAAAGAGAATTTCACTCACAATAATAATCAGATTAAAAATAATAATCCATAATATCTTTTTCTCTCTCATCTTTTTGCTCCTAATAGCTATTTTTACTCTAATCTTCTAAACTATCCAACATCTTCTTAAAGGCATCCTCAAAAGCACTCAATCCATCATCTAATAGCTCTTTTGTTATCTCATCCATAGAGAATCCATTATCTTTTAGGTTTGTGAAATATCCATTTAAAATAGAATCCTCTATAGGTAAAGCAACTCTACTATCACCACTCTTTAAGTGTGCTTCGATTGTGGCTAATGGAGCTGTATTAACAGAGTGAGGAGCCATAAGAGCTGATATATAGTAGTTTGCAGGAAGATTATCACCTTTTACTCCTGTACTTGCAAACAGAACTCTGATATTTGGCATCTCATATGACTCTATCATATTGTAGATTTTCGCTGCATTGTAGATACCTGTTTTAGATGGCTCAATTCCATAAGCCTCCAGTTCACTATCCAATGCTCTATCAAAACGACTAACAAATACAGAGATAACACCCTCTACACGAGATGTAGAGTTTTCTACCCCTTTTACCATAGCTTTTATACACTGTGTTGCCTGTTTTTGAGAAAAGACAAGAGTTGCATTGACAGAGATTCCATCTGCCATTAGTCTACTCATAGCCTCATATCCTGCCTGAGTTGCAGGTACTTTTACCATTACATTTGGTTCACCTATTGTCTCAAAGAGCCTCTTGCCCTCTTCATATGTTCCATTGGTATCATTACACAAAAATGGGTCAACTTCTATAGAGATAAAACCATCATTATTATCATCATATAGAGGTCTAAGTAGCCTAGCCGCTGTTCTTATATCCTCTATAGCTAAAGCCTCATACTTCTCTTTGCCTGTTTTTCCTCTTAGTGACTCTAGTTGCTCTCTATAGGCAGGTGATTTGGTGATAGCTGATGCAAATATCGCGGGATTACTTGTTGCACCATTTACTACTCCTTTGTCTAATAGATTTTTGAACTCATTTTTTAGATAATCTCTCTCTATAAAATCTAGCCATAATGAAAAATTTATATCTCTGTTTACCATAATTTATTACTCCTTATACTTTTTTAAAAATGGTGGAATAATAACACTTTATAACAAAAAAACTACTTAAAATAAACTTAAATTTTTCAGGTTCGATACTCTGCATTTATCTTGACATACTCATAAGATAAATCACACCCATAAGAGGTAAATTCACCATCTCCTAAACCAATATCACAAACTACTCTAAAACTATCATTTTTCATGATTTTATAAGCTTTATTTTCTCTATCTTTATCTAACTCTCTCTGTTCATCAGAATATATGAGTAAGTTATCATAATAAATAGTTAACTTAGCATCATCACACTCAATACCACTTGCACCAATTGTTGATGCGATTCTTCCCCAGTTTGGGTCTTCTCCAAATAGAGCTGTTTTAACTAATAGAGAGTTGCTTAGAGCCATACTTGCTTTTTTTGCTTCTTGGTTATTTTTTGCACCTTTTACCTCAAAGGCTACCAATTTGTTAGCTCCCTCTCCATCTCGTAGTATCATCATAGCTAATTCAAAAGTAAGCTTGTTTAGAGCCTCTCTAAATGCCTCTCTGTTATATGCTCCTGATAGTCTGTTGGATAGTAACATAATAGTATCATTGGTTGAGGTATCACCATCTACAGAGATACGATTAAATGAACCCTCTATAGCTTCTGTGAGTAGCTCCTCCATATCCTCTTTTGGTATATTGGCATCTGTTGTTATAAAACACAACATTGTAGCCATAGCAGGATTTATCATTCCTGCTCCTTTGGCTATTCCTGCTATAGTAAATGAGCCTCCATCATCTAACTCTATCTCAAAACATAACTCTTTTTTAAAAGCATCTGTTGTCATAATTGCTCTAGCTGTCTTCTCTGAATTTTTTGCATCAAAATTAAATTTATCAAATGCAGAGCATATCTTTTTTTTATCCAGACGATAACCAATTACTCCTGTTGATGACATAATAGGATTATAGATAGGTAGATGTGTCCCTAACTCCTCAAATATAGAGTTAATATCCTCTACACCCTTACTTCCCGTCATAGCATTTGCATTTTTTGCATTCATAAGTATAAAATTGGTCTTGAATCCATCAGGATAGTTTTGGTAGTGTTTGATAGGTGCAGCTTGAAATCTATTACTTGTAAATCTTGAGGAGACTTCACAAAGAGACTCTGAACGGATAAAAGCTACATCACCATCTATATCACTATCCTCAGAGTCTATAGGATTTATTTTCATCCCTACATTTACCCCATCACAAAAGAACCCCTTGACATTTGAGATTCCACCTTTTATTGAAAATAAGTTAAACATTTTTCATCTCCTCTGGTTGTATAGTTTTTCTAATTATCTTTTTTACTTTTCTAATACCATCACCTGAACCAATGAGTAGTAGTCTACTCCCTGCTGTAATAGTAGTCTCACCCTTTGGCATAGGGATAAATCTACCATCTCTCTCTTTTATCCCTATAATGGTTACATGTGCAATCTCTCTAAAATCTGCATCTTTGATTTTCTTTAGTGTTAACCAAGATGTCTTGGTGATTCTAGCCTCCTCCATATCTAGTGGAGTATCCTGTTTATATAGAAACTCTTGGAGTAGATTCTCCATATCTGGACGGATTGCCATAGCATTGACTCTTTGTGCCATAATATTTGTAGGAGTTACTACTTTGTCTGCTCCAAGCTTTTTGAGCTTCTCTTCATCACTTGTATTGTGTGCATTGGAGATAACTAAATAGGAACGCCTTCTACCAATCTCTTTTTCATAGAGTCTCACAGACGCTATAGTAGCAATATTATCTGCAATATTATCAGCTAGAGTTATAATACCTTTTGCAGATGAGAGATGTGATTTTAGTATCGCCTTCTCTGTATGTGGTTCACCTCTAACAAAATATGGATAGTTATATTTTGATGCTATCTCATCCATATCTTCACTAGGGTCAATAACTACAAACGGGATATGACTCTCTCGCAGATGCTTAGTCACTTGAATAGTAAACTCATTGTGGTAACAGATAACAAAATGGTGTTTGAGTCTTGCGACATTATATAACATTCGTCTCTCCTTTATAACATTTTGTAGCTCACCTCTATTGAGAACCTCCACAATAATACCAATAGCAACCGAGAAGATAAGAAACCCAAAGATAATAAGAGAGATAGTAAAAATCCGTCCAATATCAGATATGGGAGCTATCTCCCCAAATCCAACAGTTGTAAATGTAATACCTGTCTGATAGAGTGCATCAAGCAGAGACATATTATCAACAAGCATATATCCAAAAGTCCCAAACATCATAGTTAGAACGGTTAAAATAAGGGGAAGTCTAAAAGGTGCTAAGAGTACATATAACTCATCATTTAAAGTTATATGTGGTTTTACAGTCTCTCGCCATCCGAGAAACTTTTTGAGTCTATTTTGTGAAACCTTTTTTGTAGGTGTGACCATGTCACACGCCTAAATAAAATATCGCACAATATCTAAATTTCAATTAATTAAACTTCTGCCGTAGCCTGAGCTGCTCTTTTCTTCATTGTTCTAAGTTCAGAAGCGGCAATTCTCATTCTCTTATATGTACCATCCTCTTGTAGAACTTTTACAGACCTAAGATTTGGTAGTTGTCTTCTCTTTGTTCGGTTTTTTGCATGAGACACATTGTTTCCAACCAATGGACCTTTTCCTGTTCTTTGACATCTTCTTGCCATATCATACCCTTTGTATAAAAAAATAGTGTTTGTGAGCCTCTGTGACATGACCCTCAAAAAGTTGTGCGATTATAGTAAAAAACTGCTTAAAGGGAATTGTTTACACTCCTAAAAAGCCAAAGCTTTACTCTTTTGGTTATAATATCAGTCAAATTTTTTATTTAGGATTTTAGATGTTAGTAGCTCCGAGTATACTCTCTGCTGATTTTGGCAAATTAGCAGAAGAGGTAAAGGCGATTTGTGATGATGGGTGTGATTTAGTTCATGTAGATGTTATGGATGGTCATTTTGTGCCAAATCTCACTATTGGGCCTGTTGTCGTCTCTTCTGTGGCAAAAACAGCTACAAAACCACTCGATATACATCTAATGGTTCAAAACAATAGCTTTTTTGTAGACCTTTTTGCTCCTTTGAGACCTGAATATATCTCTTTTCATATAGAGGAGGAGAAGCATCCTCATAGATTGATACAGAAGATTCGCTCACTTGGTATAAAACCTGCTATAGTACTCAATCCACACACACCACCAGAAGCTATAGAGTTTCTATTAGCTGATTTGGATATGGTTCTACTTATGAGTGTCAATCCAGGTTTTGGTGGTCAAAAGTTTATACCATCAGTAATAGATAAAACAAAACGACTAAAACTGTTAATAGAGAGATATAATCCATCTTGTCTAATTGAGATTGATGGTGGTGTCAATGACAAAAATATCAATCAACTAAAAGAGGCAGGAGCAGATATAGTTGTAGCTGGTTCCTTTGTTTTTGGACATATAGATGGATATAAAAAAGCTATAGAATCACTAAAATAGGAGTAATCAATGAAAGTTAAAATATGTGGAATAACAAATCTAGGAGATGCACTTCAAGCTGTGGAGGCAGGAGCTGATGCTATAGGATTTGTATTTTATAAAGAGTCAGCTAGATATATCACCCCAACAGAGGCAAAAAAGATTATAAAAAAACTACCACCATTTGTTGCAGTAGTAGGGCTTTTTGTAAATGAGGGTATAGATACAATAGATACAATAAGCAAATATTGTAATCTCACAATAAGTCAAATCCATTTTGATGTAGATGCAGAGGCACTAGATATGATAGAGGCGAAAACTCTCCCTGTTGTTCGTGCAAAAGAACCCAAAGATATACTTCAATATAGCGATAGATATAGATTAGTAGATGTATATTGCGAGGAGTATGGAGGGAGTGGAAAGAGACTTAACCTTGAGTGGTTTGACGGAGTAGATTGCTCTAAAATTATCCTAGCAGGTGGATTAAATCCAGAGAATCTACATGAACTCAAAAAATATAACTTTTATGGAGTAGATGTAAGTTCAGGTGTAGAGAGAATCAAAGGCAGAAAAGAGCATAAGAGGGTCACTGAATTTATAGAGAATGCAAAAAGTTTATAAAGAGTTAACAGCAGCTTTTAGACGAAACCAAGGGCGATTATCAGTAGCATCATATAACAGGATTGTATCTAAACATACAACTATTTTGGAGGATAGTGAGATACTATTTCTACTACTTCAAGCCTCTGGGTATCCAATTGTAGAGGATGAAAAAGGCTATTTTTTACAAACATATTTCACCCCATACAGTCAACAGAAATTTTGCGTCATTGATATAGAGACCAATGGAAGTAAGCCTGAACAGTCACAAGTGATAGAGGTTGGAGCTGTTATGCTTCAAAATGGTAGAGCTATTGACCACTTTGAGAGTTTTGTAGAGTGTACATTTTTACCAAAATATATTAGTAAGATTACAGGTATCGTAGCATCAGACCTAGTAGATGCTCCTAGTAGGTTGGAGGTTCTAACCAAACTTAGAGAGTTTATGGGTGATGCGATATTTGTAGCACACAATGCAAACTTCGATTATGGATTTTTAAACCACTCTTTTGACCGTTTTGGTTTAGGAACTATAGGTAATCAAGTCCTATGCTCTATAAATTTAGCAAAAAGAACAATAGAGAGTGAAAAATATGGTCTAGCATATCTAAATGAATCCCTAAAACTAGGGGTAGATACACACCATAGAGCCTATAGTGATGCTCTAACAACTGCAAAGCTTTTAAATCTTTTATTTAAAAATATCCCAAAGAATATTAAGGCTACAGATGAACTACTTCGCTTTTCGCTTTCAAGTAGAAAAGAGAGAAGCCAAAATATGAAAAGATAAAAATTAATAAAAATATCGCTATAATATAAAAAAGTTACTAAAGGGAAGAATATGAAATATAAAAAAGCAGTTATTTCGACTATTATGCTATCACTATTAGCTACAGGTTGTGTAAAACCAACAGATGAACCAAATCAATCAGGTTCAACAGTATACAATGACCAACCAACAGCAGATACTGTTTACAGAGACAATACACCTGTAATATATGATGAGACAGTAACAACAAACGATAGTGGTACACTATATGGAGAGGATGGAACAGTTATATCTACTGGAAGTTATGAACCAACTACAACAACAACCACTACAACGATACCTACCACTACAACATCTGTACCAACAGGCCCCTTTGATGACCCATATGCAACAGGTAGTAGTAGTGGTTCAGAGGTCTATGTAGACCCATACTCTAATGGAGGAGGAGCAACTACAACAAGTAGTGGTGGTACATATACTGATAATAACTCTTATAGTAATAACAACTCATATAGCAATAATAACTCGTATAATAATAACAACTCCTATAATAACTCTTCATATACAAGTGGAGGTGGAGGTATTCATCTACAAGTTGCTGCACTTAGAGACTTTTATGCAGCTCAAGAGTTCAAAAATAGATTAAGTTTAGACCCAAAATACTCTGCTTATATCAAAAAAGGTGCAATGAACAAAGTCATAATAAAAGGTTTTTCTAGTAGAGCAGAGGCCAAAGCTCTAGCTGCTAGACAGTTCCCTGGAGCGTTTATTGTCTCTGGTTCATCATCATCTTATAGTGGAGGCTCTTCATATACACCTCCACCATCCTATACGCCTCCACCATCATACACACCACCTGTAGGTGGAGGAAATACAAATAGTGGCATAGGTGTTCAAGTTGGTGCATTCTCGTCTAAAGCAACAGCTAGAAGTGCAGCCGAAAGTGCAGCAGCAGGTAGATATACTGCTATAGTAAAAACAGTTCATGTTAGAGGTAAAACTCTATATAAAGCCATTATACTAGGATTTAATAGCCGACAAGAGGCAAAAGCTGCTATCGCTTCAGGTCAATTTGGTAATGGATTTGTTGTAACTAATATATATCCATAATTAAAATGGTAGATAAATTTTATCTATTAACTCAAAATATTCATCTTTGGCATCACTATCAATAGTGATGCCACCACCACTCTTGTAATATAACCTATCTCCCTCTTTTTCTATAAATCGTATCATAACAGCAGAGTATAGACTCTCTCCATCAAAGATACCAAAAATACCCGTATAGAATCCTCTATCGTAATCTTCTATACTCTCAATAATCTCTATAGTACTTCGTTTAGGTGTTCCTGTGATAGAACCAGCTGGTAGCATCACTTCAACTAACTCTCCTAAGTTATCACGCCAATTATCAGGAAGTTGTGCCGTTATCTTTGAGCTTACCTGTAAAAGCTCTTTATCTCCTGCCCTTATCTTCTCTACATATCTAAATCTCTCTACCTCCACATCTCTAGCTACCATTCCCAAATCATTTCTCATCAAATCTACTATCATAGTATGCTCTGCCATCTCCTTTTGATTAGTCAATATCTTCTCTTTAGCGTTAGATGTCGTTGCTTCTATAGTTCCTTTCATAGGATATGTAGAGATACTACTTCCCTCTATCTCTATAAATTTTTCTGGAGAGAAGCAGATAAAACTACCCTTGAAATAGAGTTTATATTTTGCTCTTGCATAGATAAATATCTCTTTTAGTGTTAAGTCTGTCTGAATAGGGGTCTTGAATGTTAGATTAAGTAGATATGTATTTCCTGAACGAATCTCCTCTAATACCCTATCTAAAGACTCTCTGTATGATTTGAAATTTATAGGATTTTTTTTTATTAGATATCTTTTATCTATCGTTGCCTTGGGATAGTTTCTATAACCACCTATCTTAAAAAAAACATCACTATCCAAACTATCAAGAGGTTGCACAAATCTCTCTTTTTTATCATAAGAGATAACAAAGAGAAAAGGTATTCTCTCCTGTGCAAATTGAGTGATTCTATCCATCAATCATCTAATAGAATAGATTTTAAAATCGCCATACGAACAAAAACACCATTTGTAACCTGCTCTAAGACCTTGCATCTAGGGTCATCTAACATCTCATCAGATATATCGATATTTCTCATTACAGGGCCTGGGTGAAGTAGCATAATATCTCTATCTCCAAATCTCTCTTTTGTAATACAGTACTCCTTTGCATACTCATTATAATCCTCAAAAATAGGTGCTTTGTGTCTCTCTAATTGAGCTCTAAGACTCATAACAATATCAACCTCATCAATTATATCATCTAATCTCTCTACTTTTTCTAACACATTATCAGGCATAAATGGTTTGGGTGCAACAAGTACAACCCTCATACCCATACGAGTAAATAGACGAATACCCGAACTCGCGACACGAGAGCTAACTATATCTCCAACAATAGCTATAGTTTTACCTTTGACATCTCCAAACTTTTCAACTATGGTAAAGTAATCAAGTAGAGCTTGTGTAGGGTGAGCATAACTTCCTGCTCCTGCATTAATAACAGGGGTTAAACCCTTGTCTGCAAGTTTTTGGGGTGTTGCATTGAATCCATGACGAATAATAACTCCATCAGGCTCCATAGCACATAGATTTGCAAAAGTATCATCAAGTGATTCACCTTTTGTAGTAGAACTTTTGGATGGGTCGAGATGAACCATTGAGGCTCCAAGTCTCTTGGCTGCTACTTCAAATGAGCTTCTTGTTCGTGTTGAACTCTCAAAAAAGAGGGTTATTAGGAGTTTATCTCTAAGTAGTGCTTTTGGTCTCTTCTGCTTGAAATCTCTAGCATCATTAATTATCTGCTCTATCTGTTCTGTAGTAAAATCATTTGTATCTATAAGATGTTGCATCTGCTTCCTTCTATTAATTTTGTGATTATAACAGATAGATATTGATTTTTCTATAAAAATCTATTAGTTAAATAGAGCATTTCCTGTTATTAATTTATTTTCAGGAAGTTCATCTTCTCTATAAAATTTTGAACTCTGCATGTATTTGTAGGTTATCACAGGCTTTGGCTCTACATAGTTCTCTAGCGTAACTGCTTCAGGGTCAGGTTTGAGTTCTGTACTTAGAGCAGGGTCTAATCTAGAGTAATCTATCTCTGCAGGTCTGTTTTGGGTTAAGAACTCATACTCTATCTGTGCATCCAACTCTGGGGTATACTCTACACCAAAATTACTATCATATAGATGTGCTTCTGATGTACTTATTGTCTGATGAGATGTACAACCATTTGTAAAAATAGCTGTTAATAGAGTGGATAGTAATATAGTTTTTTCTCTTGTAAGTTGCATAACTTATCCTTTATATTAAATTAACTTTAATATAAATATATACTATTTTAACTTAAGATTATATTAGAAATTTTTTCTCCCTCCATGTTGAGACTCCACCATTTATCAAAATATCTATCATAAAAGGGTTTAGTCACCTCTTCAAACTCATCTATATCCTCAAAAAGATTTACACACCAATCAAAATCTATACCTCTATTTTTGAGTGCTTCAATAGAGAGTAGAGTATCATTGATACAACCTAACCTAGAGGGTGTTACTAATAGTGTCTTGGCATCTAAATCTTTTGCTAAATCTATCATCATATAGTCAACTGTAATTGGAACCATAAGTCCACCTGCTCCCTCAACAATAAGTAGGTCACAAAGTTTGGATAACTCTTCTATCTTTGATTTAATCTTATCTATCTCAATTATATTATAAATATCTGCTGAAAAAGGAGAAGCAGGTAGAGTAAAAGTATAAGCTGTAATATCTATAGGTCTAAGCCCTCTAAAGCTTTGATTATACTTTTGAACTTTTTTCAAAAGCTTAGAGGCATCCGCCTCTCCACCATCTACTATTAGCTCTCCATCGCCTATTATTGTAATTCCTGTCTCTATTGGCTTACAAACACCCACAGTTAAACCATGTTCAGAAAAGTGTTGAATTAGCTTCAAAGAGGTAAAAGTTTTGCCAATATCTGTATTTGTTGCTGTAACGAAAAGTAATTTCACAATTAATCTCCAATCTTTATATAAATTTCTATTAAGGCAAATTGTAACATAAAATAAGATATACTATTCGTATAATTATTTTAGAGGATTAACATTGCCAAAGATTGAAGAAGAGTTGGACTCATCACTATCTCTATTTGAACCTACGAAGTATAAAGTATTATTGCATAATGATGATTATACTACAATGGATTTTGTTGTAGAGATTTTGATGACTATATTTCATAAAACTGTAACTGAGTCAGAGAGAATTATGTTTGCTATCCATAAGTCGGGAAAAGCAATATGTGGAGTTTATACATATGAGATAGCTCAAACAAAAGTTTATCAAGTGAGACAGTTAGCCAAGAGAAATGGATTTCCACTTCTTGCGACAGTGGAAGAAGAGTAAAAAAGATTCAAAGGAGAAAAAAATGATAAGTGTGGAGCTAAACAATGTATTTAGAAAGTCTGTTCGTTATGCAAAGGAGAACCGACATGAGTATCTAACACTTGAACATATCTTTTTGTCTATCCTACAAAGTGAAGAGGGGGGAGAGATACTCTCGGCAGTTGGGGGAGATGTAGGCTATATGATAGAGTTGATAGAGGCATACCTTCATGCCAATACACCTGTCTTGGAGCCTAAAGATGAGGGAGAGATAGATGACCCACATGAGACTGTGGTGCTTTCTCATGTCATGAATGACATGATGATGCACATAAATAGTTCAGGTCGAATGGAGGCAAAGATTGGAGATATGATTGCCTCTATACTTACTCAGGAGAAGAGTTATGTCTATGCTGTTTTGAAAAATGAGGGTATAGATAGAATAGATATTTTAGAAGCTATATCTCATAATAGCTTAGAGGAGGAGAAAGAGATAGAGGATGAGGAGGATGAGAGTGAGTTATATCCAAATCTATCAGATTTTACAATTGAACTAGTAGAGGTCGCAAGAAAGGGAAAAATAGACCCTGTAGTAGGACGAGCATCTGAGATAGATAGAGTGATGCAGACACTATGTAGACGAAAGAAAAACAACCCTCTACTTGTAGGTGAACCAGGAGTGGGCAAGACAGCTATTGCAGAGGGACTAGCTCTAAGAATTGCAGAGGATGATGTTCCATCTATTTTACAAAATAGCAAAATATTTGCACTTGATTTGGGTTCTATGATTTCAGGAACTAAGTATAGAGGAGATTTTGAAAAGAGACTAAAAGGGGTGCTTTCGGAGCTACAGGAGATAGAGAAGGGAATTATATTTATAGATGAGATTCACACACTTGTAGGTGCAGGAGCCACTAGTGGTGGGAGTATGGATGCGGCAAATCTGCTTAAACCAGCATTAGCAAGAGGAGAGCTAAAGTGTATCGGTGCAACAACATATGCAGAGTTTCGTAATCATCTTGATAAGGATAAGGCTCTAACTAGAAGATTCTCTAAGATAGATATAGATGAACCATCTGTCTCTGATACTATGCAGATACTTCAAGGCATCAAACATAAGTATGAAGAGCATCATAGAATAATTTTTTCAGATGAAGCACTACAATCAGCTATAGACCTTAGTGTCAAATATCTACATGATAGATTCTTGCCAGATAAGGCTATGGATATTATAGATGAAGTTGGGGCTCACTATATGCTTAGAGACAAAAAAGATGTAACTATAGAGAGTGTCGATATAGAGGAGAGCGTAGCTAGAATGTTGAAGCTACCATCAACTGTAATCTCAACAGATGACACTACTAAATTAAAATCTCTAGCTAAAGATATTAAATCTAGGATAGTAGGACAAGATAGAGCAATAGATACTATAGTACAATCTATTAAACGCTCTTATGCTGGTCTAAATCATGAGAATAGCCCTATTGGCTCTTTCCTCTTTGTTGGCCCTACAGGTGTTGGTAAGACAGCACTTAGTATAGAGTTAGCAGATAGTATGGATATTCATTTTGAGAGACTTGATATGAGTGAGTATATGGAGAAACACGCCCTTAGTCGTCTTATTGGAGCACCTCCAGGATATGTCGGATATGAGCAGGGTGGATTGCTAACAGAGATGATAAAGAAGAATCCTCACACGGTACTATTACTTGATGAGGTAGAGAAGGCTCATCCTGATATAATGAATATCCTCTTGCAGGTAATGGATGGAGCAAAGCTAACAGATAATAATGGAATTGTAAGTGATTTCAAAAATGTTATCTTGATAATGACATCAAACCTCGGGACAAAAGAGGCAAATGTAATGGGCTTCAATAAGGATACAAGCTCAAAAACAGATAATGCTCTAAAAGGTTTCTTTACTCCAGAGTTTAGAAATAGACTTAGCTCTGTAGTTGAATTTGAACACCTAAGCTTAGATAGTATTGTAAAAATAGTAGATATAGAGATAGCTAAACTAAACAAACAGATGGCTACTAGAGGTATAGTTATTAAACTAAACAAAAGAGCAAAAGAGTATATCGCCAAAGAGGGTTATAGTGACCTATATGGTGCTAGAGAGGTTGCTAGAGTAATTGACCAAAAGATAAAAGAGGCTTTAACTGATGAGATTCTATTTGGAAAACTCAAAGGTGGTGGTCTTGTAAAAGTAACTTACAAAGAGGAGAAACTAAACTTTGTCTTCGATATATGATGATGACTACTTTATAACTGAAATAGGTATGCCTCATATATTTCCTAATGCTAGAGAGGGGAGTGATGAGGGGTTATTAGCTTATGGTGGAGACCTTAATCCCAATAGGCTTCTTACTGCTTATAGACAGGGGATTTTCCCTTGGTTCTCTCCCGAAGACCCAATCCTATGGTGGTCTCCAAACCCTAGACTCGTACTATATCCATCTGAATTCAAAGTGAGTAAATCTCTACGAAGAGTTATTAGAAATAGAGGATATGAAGTTAGATATGATACAGATTTTGAAACTGTTATTGAGTATTGTAGCAAAGTTCCTAGAGAGGGGCAGATAGGTACTTGGTTAACAGAGGAGATGAAAGAGGCATATATAGAGCTATATCATATGGGATTTGCTCACTCTGTTGAGACATATTATAAAGATGAGCTTGTTGGAGGATTTTATGGTGTCTCTATCGGCAAAGCATTTTTTGGGGAGTCTATGTTTGCATTGATGCCAGATGCCTCAAAAGTAGCTTTGAACTTTTTAGTCAATACCCTAATAGATAATAGTTACGATTTTATTGATTGTCAGGTTGAAACTCCACATCTTGTAAGTCTTGGAGCTAGACTAATAGATAGAGATAGTTTCTTAGACCAGTTAGAGGAGTCTATTCAGAGACCTAGTAAAATAGGTTCTTGGTCGAATTGGAATAGCTAAAATCTATAATTATAATAATTTTATGAAAATAGTTTCATTTTTTCAAATATTTAATCTCGTTAACATGGATAATAGATTACAATTATAAACTTAATATTTTTTTAAAGAAAGGATGTAATCGTGTTTCATAAAGAAATTTTTGGAAAAACCATAAAATATTTTGATACATCTCTAATATCACTTATTTTATCTATAGTAACTATTCCTTCTCTATGGCATATATCAAATGGAAATCCTCTTTGGGTTTTTAGTTGTACTATACTATGGTGGATAGGCTCTTTTCTTATTTTTCACCCAAGTATAAGATTTCTCTTTCCATTTCTTCTTACAAAAATTAGTGCTTTTGCGTTAACATTTATTTTGGCTATTGGGACTATTCTACTAAATACAACAGTTATAACAACTCTTCTACCTGTAGATGATTTGGAAATTGTTATGAACTCAGGAATTTTCAGTACCTCTATAGGAACAATAGCTCTTTTTATCTGGTTCTATGTCACAATAGCAGGAGTAGCTGTAGCAAATATAAATCTATCTATAAACTACATACTCTATAGACAAAAGAGGTTAATGAGACAGATATTTAACCTCTCAGAGTATTATATAGAGACTCTATTTCTATTTATTATCCCTATTGCTCTTCTATTTTGGGTAGATATTACATATAGTTTTAGAGTTTTCCTTGGTTTAATCTCTATAACAGTGGGGATGAGTATCTTTATCCCAAAAATAACAATAAGAAAAATAGAACAAAAAATTCTACTATCTACTATATCTCTTTTGGCTGTAGTATTAATAGATGGTGCAGTGGGAAACTTAATCAATATGAATAGTACACCTACAACTACTACTATTCAAGTAAAAAGTGGTGAAAAACAGATTTTTCAACTAAGTGATAATATTCATAACAACAATATAACTGTATATCAGATACTCCTCTCTATACCTCAAATAGGTCTACATCTAGGTCATAAAGTCGCAACTGTATATAATAGAAATATAACCATAGAGAAGAGCAAAAGTCAATACACTATTCAAGATGAGCTTAATGGTAAAGTTTTAATGACTTTAGATAGATAAAACTCAATATCAACTATAGGATTCTCCTATTGGTTGATAATCTCCTCTCTTCAATAAAAATATATTACAATTAGTAAAAAAAAATATTTTATTTTATTTTCTTCAGAAAAACAGTTATAATACTGAATAATCATGCTACAATTGACTATTACTTTTGCAAAAATAAAAGTATATTATTAGTTATTAACATTAATTAATAATAATTGTTTAGGCGTGGCAGTGCAATTATAAATTGTTAATAGTTAAAATGAAGGAGAGCAAAGATGAGTAAAAAGTTTTTGTTAGTTCTATTGCTAGTAGTGATGACGCTATTTTCAGATGCAACAGAACTAAAGAGAGATGGTTGGAATCTCATATCTGTATGTCAAGATATGAACAGTTCCGAAATTGACATGACAGGGATAGAGGAGATTCAGAGCCAATCTGGAGAGACTATATATACAGGTGAGTGGGCAGAACACTCCAATTTAGAGATGCTTAATGCAGGTTATGGATATTGGGTCAAAGCTCAAGCAGGTACAATTTTTGATAGTAGAGAGAGTAGTGAAATGATTACTATTCCACTAACTAGAGATGGTTGGAATCTTATGGCTTCATGTGAGAATATTCCTAGTTCTGATATAAACTTAACAGAGTTAAATATCAGTGAAGTTCAAGCTCAGGATGGTAAGTCTATCTATACTGGTGAGTGGGCAGAAAGTTCAAACCTTGATATGCTTGAGAATGGATATGGATATTGGGTAAAAGGTGATAGAGGAACTGCTTGGAATTCAAAAAGAGGAGTAAGTATTCCTGCTGGATTTGACTATCAAACTATCAATAATAGTGGTGAGATTATAGAGACAACTTTTAATGATTTGATTATAAAACTCTTTGTAGATTATAATGAAACAGCCAATGACCAAGCAAATCACACAGGTATAATAGTTAGAATTAATGGAGAAGATGCTCCTATAATGCAGATTCAAGATACATATAGAGGACACCCTATTGTAGTAGGAATATATAATCTTGATGGTGAATTAATAGAAGTTTCAGATATTGTAACTGTTGAAGTTAAAGGCTCAGGAACAATTATTGATGTTCAGCTAGGTGATACACCTCCTCCAACAGATATTCATCCTGAAATTAATCTATTTGGAGAAGGAATAAGAGTTGATGGCAACCAAAGTGAAACATGGTGGTTTGATACAAGAGATGTTGATAGTGTATATCTTGCAGAAGGAACACCTAATTTTATCACACTAATAGAAGACAATGGTGGAGAGCCTATGTCTATAACAAATGCTAATTTGGCTCAAAACAGTATTCCAAGAGGTCTAAAAAGAAATATCTCAGCCAATAGTGAAGAGTATAAAAATTACAGAATAGAGATGAATCTCACATCAAATATTCCTACAGGTTATTATCCTATAGAAGTTATTGGAGTTAATAATCAGTTGGGTATAGAGGTAAATGGAACACTAAATCTCTTTTATGGTATTGATATGCCTGATATATATTTTGATGATAATTCATATCCTGAATTAAATCAAAACGAGAGTAAAAGTATTAATTTTACATTATATAATGCTGATACTGTGGAAATAGGTGATACAATCTATTATGAGGGTAGTAGAGAAGTAGTTGCAAATTTTGCAGATATTAATGGAAATAGTATAGATATTCATCCTACTACAAGTGTAAATAGTGGATGGTATGATATTGAATTGATTGTAAAAGATAGTACAACAGGTGGAGAGATTAGTAGATGGATAGGTGTACAAGTTAATCCAGAAGGAAGCAACCATAGACCTGATATGAACTTGACTATTATTAATGATTTACTAGATATAAATAGTAGTGGAGAGCTAATAGCTATTGTAGATGCTACTGATATAGATGGAGATGATGTTAATATTAGCTTGGGTTATCACCCTTCATTTATTGTATTAGATAACAATAATAGTATCATTTATCAACCTGATGGAAATGAAACTATAGGTAGTAGATATGATATTGAAGTCTATGCAGAAGATTCACAAGGAGCTAGAACATATAGAGAATTTATGATTATATTTCCTATAGAAGAAGGAAACCAACCTGTAATAGGACTTAAACCACTATATACTACTGATAGTCGTCTCAATTATGAGATATATGGAGAAAAAGATAGTACACTCTTTATTGATGGTAATGATACAGGTATTCAATTAGTTGATGGTTCAACTATGATAGATTTTGCCAAAAATAGTGGTAAAGTTATAAATCTACAATTAGATATAAATGGAGAAATAAGTGATGAGACAAACTTGACACTTGTTGAATATCCAAGTCTAAATCTAAATATTGATGATAGTTGGAGTAGCAAAGTAGCCTCTATACATCGTGTAGAGAATGAACCTGCAGCTAGTAGTTCAAGTAGCAAAAAAACATTAGTACAAGCTTCATCAGAGATAAATAGTAGCCACTATTCAAAATATTACTACTTTACTATTGAAAATGATAAAAATGTAACCATTGATTTAAGTTCAACTACTGATACCTACCTCTTCCTGCTAAATGGATTTGGAAAAGAGAGTTCTGTAATTACTTCAAATGATGATTATGAGGGAACACTCAATTCTCATATAGAACAATATTTAGAAGCAGGGACTTATACTATTGAAGCGACTACATTTAGTTCAAATCAATGGGGTGAATTTAATCTAAATGTTATAAGTAGAGATATTAATAACAGTAATAATTATATACCATTTACAGATGAAAAGGTTGCAGATAAAACTTTTTATGGAGAGAGATGGTATAGTGAAATAGATAAAGAGTCTTATCTATACTCTATACTTTTTAATTCCGACTATAACTCTACAGAATATTGGTCTCACGCACAACTAGATGCTTCTGATTGGAATCAATCTTGGGAATATCAAGGAGATTGGCATATAGATGAAAATGGCAGTCTAATTACAAAAGAGGATATAAATACTACTCTTTATACTTGGGAAGGAGATATATATAACTGTAGTTATAATGAAAAATATTACCTCTTAGAAGAGTTTGAGGATGGATATGATGTTGAGCACTATCTCTCTTTTGATAATTGTATTGAAACAAATGAGTCAAATCCTACGAGTAATCACGCTAATAGCATAACACTATCCCCTAAAATTCAGAGTAAAATAATAGAGATTCAAAAAAGTAACTCTTATCATAAAACTGAAGAAGAAAAGATTAGTTTTGAATATAATTGGAGAGATAGAGTCTTCTTTGCTCAACCTCAACCATATACAAAAGATGAACTAAGAGCTGAAGGATATGATGATGTCTCTATAGGTGGAGAAGTTGAGATTCGAGATATAAATAATACTGTACTTCCAATACCTACTGATGCACAAGTTCATATAGCTCATACTTGGGATAGTTGGAATCCAGCATTAGGATTAAATGCTCTATTATTTGATAACGGTGACTTTAATGCTTCTGAATTCTTAAATGTAAGAGATAAATATAGAGATGGTCAGATGATGGATTATCAAATTTATATTGATTCAAATCACAATGGTCTATTTGATAATGACGAAGAGTTACTATGTCAAGAACAGATACTTTTCGAAAATCTCAATCAACAATTTATATGTCAACCAGATAAAAATGAAACTAAACCAACACTAGATGGGGGACTTCCTCTTATAATCATTAGAATAGAGTTTGATGATTATCAGTTTAGAAGTAGCGAAGCAGTTTGGCATGATAAGATATTTGGTAAAGAACATGGAGAATTAAATCACTACTATAATGAAATCTCTTATGGTAAATTCAACTTCAAAGAGGCAAATGAGAGTGATGGTATAGCTAACAATGGTGTTATTACAGTTCACCTTAATGAGAATCACCCTGGTGATGTTGATGATTTTGTCGATAGAATTAATAGTGCTGTAGCCTTAGCTGATGACTATATAGACTTCTCTATTTATGACAAAGATAATAATGGAGCTATCTCAAAAGATGAGTTACAGTTAATGTATCTAGTTTCAGGAGGAGAGAGTGCTACAGGTGTAAGCCCAGGAATTTGGGCATATCAGTGGTGTATGTATGGTGGAAATGCTAATGCACCTACACATGACGGTGTTAAGTTAATGTCTTGCCAAGATGGAGGGAATTTCTCTAGATTTGGAGAACGACAATTTAGTCTCGATGGTCCAGATGCAAGTATTGGAGTTATTGCTCATGAGTTAGGACATGCTGTATTTGGATTGCCAGACCTTTATGATATAGACTATAGTTCTGCAGGTATTGGTCAATTTGGTTTAATGAGTGGTGGAAGCTGGGCAAAACAACCAGGAGATGACTACCCAGGTGAAACTCCTGTACATATGACAGGATGGAGTAAAGTCTATTCAGGTTTTGTAACACCAACAGAGATTAATGAAACAGTATCAAATCTGGAGCTTAAAGGAACATCTCTTAGTGATTATGTCTTATATAAAATAGAGACAGGTGTTGTAGGTGAATACTTCTTGATAGAGAATAGAGCTCCTAGTGGTTATGATATGGGATTAAGCTCTTTAGAGGGGACTGATAGCTTTACTGGAGGATTGTCTATTTTACATATTGATGATAATCAACGTGGAAATAGTGATGAGAATCATAAACTTGTAGATATTGTTGAAGCTAATAATGTAGGATTAGATAGCAAAAAGCATCAAGGTCATATCAATAATCTATACTTCAATGGAAATGCAGATAGCTTTACTCCAACTACAACACCAAATTCTAATAGATATGATGAAAATAGTAGTGGTATAAGTATAACAAATATTTCAGACGCAGGTTCTGTCATGAGTGTTGATATAGAAATTAATAGAGGAGAGTAGATATGAAAAAGTTATTATTGATTTTGGCATTGATTTCAGCAGGAGTATCAGCTCCTGCATACAAAGGTGAGATTACATTTAAGCAAAGTGATGGCTCAACATTTGCAGGACATATCAAAGGTGATGAGTGGTTCTCTTGGGTTGAGGATAAGCAACAAAATATTATCAAATACAATACTCAATCTAAAAACTATGAGTATGCTGAAGTAATTGATATTAATGGAGTATTGGACTTAGCTCCTGCAGGGACAGAGGTTACTGAATCAAATAGTAGTAAAGTTTCAGCATTAAGACCACAAATAGATAAGAGTGTTTTATCCCAAATTTGGAAGAGAAAAAGAAGCGAAGCTCTAAGTCACCAAGTTAAAAATAAACAATAAAAGATTCAGAAGCATAGAACTACAGTAATAATTATTGTAGTTCTAATCAAGAGTGCAACAGTTCAATGTTGTTATAATAGAAAAATAAAATTAAAAGGAAAACAAATGAAAAAAGAATTGGTTAAACTACTATCTATCTCACTATTATTTATAGGTTGTGGAAGTGGAGAAAGTACATCAAATAACACATCTGCAACTGCTAATAGTGCTACAAATACTAATAGTACAGCAACTACTCAAACAGCAAATACACCTAGTAATACATCAACAACTCCTGCTTATAAAGCCATCAACAATAGAGGTATTGGTGTAGAGGGTAAAATGGGTAACTATACGGTTAAACTTTTTGCTAATAATAACGAAACTGCGAAACCTCAAGAGAGACACCAAGGAGTGGTTGTCAAGTACAACGGAGAGACTAGTGAAACTATGGCAATACAAGACACTTATAAAGGCAAAGAGATAATAGCAGGTATTTATAATGAAGACAAACTTGTAAAGATGTCTGATAGCGTAAGTGTTACAGATGTTCCAGTTGTTATTATTGATGTAAAATAGTAAAAAAAGAGGTCATTTTTTGACCCCTTTTAAAAAATATAAATTTCTATACTAGTAGATATTTTTATTTTTTAAAGGACAAATAGATGCAAAAACAACAACTACTCAAAATACTCTCTCTCTCTCTACTACTTACAGCTTGTGGAAGTAACTCTTCTAATAATAACAACTCTAATTTAGAGGATAAAATAGGTTATTTTATAGACTCTGCTGTTGTAGGAGTAGATTATAAATGTAGCTCCAAAATAGATTTAACAGGAGATGATGGAAAATTTGCCTGTTCTTCTCTACCAGTATCATTCTATATAGGTTCTACAAAATTAGGTTCCATAACCCAAATACCAAAAGACAACAAAATCTTCCCTCAAGATATTGTAGGTGTAGATAGAGAAAAAGTAGATAATAGTGAAGTTGTCAAATTAGCAACACTTTTGCAATCACTCGATAGTGATGGAGATGCTAGTAATGGAATCACCATTAGCCCATATATTAGAAAAGAGTTTACGAGTGAAGAAGAGACTTCATTGGAAGATATTGAATTAACCAAATTAGAAGAGCTACATCCAAATATAACATTTTTAGACCAAGAATCTGTTGTTGCTCATCTCTCTCTCTCTTTAGAAAATGCTATAGAAGATGAGGTTATAGCAGAAGAAAACAGAGATAATCACGAAAGTTCCACATCATCAAATAGCACAACTACTGAAACTACAGAGACAATAACATCCCATATAAATAACAATGACAACAATAATTCTATCTCAGAAGAAGAAACAGACAAAAATGAGATAAAACTTCCTACTGAATATACTAATAGTGTTATTAACAA
The DNA here is from genome assembly GCA_964606545.1 of uncultured Sulfurovum sp. GTDB lineage: Bacteria > Campylobacterota > Campylobacteria > Campylobacterales > Sulfurovaceae > UBA1140. The sequence goes on from CAZSHP010000009.1 coordinate 26,897, forward strand.
TGAAGGTAAAGCTGTAATAGGAAATGTCAATGGATATACTATTCGCATATATTCCGATGAAGTAGAAAAAGCAAATCCTCAAAGTCTTCATCAAGGAGTAGTTGTCAAACTAAATGGCAATGCTAGTGAAAATATCGCCATTCAAGCTACCTATTTAAACAAAAAGATCATAATAGCTCTCTACAATAATGCTGGTGAACTTGTTAAAATTTCTGATGAAATTCTAGTAACTGATGTTCCAATTGTAATTGTGGAGTTAAATTTATAAAGTCTAAAAGGAGTCTATCAAAAATTATATTTCAAATGAACCCCATAAGAGGGAGATGAGACCATATCTATCCCTTTGCTATAATCTACAGCTAAACTAAAGCTATCCTCTCCTCTTAATGAACCTGATAGACCGAGGGATAGGCTTGTTCCTATATCTTTTTTGTTATTAATAACTAGACCCAACGCCCCAAAGGGTCTCCAACTTCTCTGAATCCTATCTTTGGCAGATGAACCTATGCTAAGTTGTGTACCAAACTCAGAGAAATCACTTGGCAGAAGATTGTAGTTAGCTCTGTTTTCATACTCATTATTAGTTAGATACCAATTAAATCTAATATCAGGGTAACCTGCTCTTAGGAGATAGTTTGTACTTAGCTGTGTATGAGAAGAACTACCAAGAATATTTTTATCTTGATTTTTATATCTGCTCTCTCTATGTATTAGAGATAGTTGGACTCTTTTGCTTAGAGGTCTATTTAGTTTCAGTGATATAGAATCCTCCATAGCTTGGGTCTGTAATTTTGGTGTCTGTTTTGTTTTGTTTTGATATTTTGATTCTATACCTAGAGTTATATCACTTAGCTTGTATTTTAAGTTTAGTTTGGAGCTTATAAAACTATTATCTGCTCTATGAGAAGCGATAGTAAAATCCCACAAAAATTTCTTGTCAGAGTTTTTTAGAGATAGAGCTAGGGTATCATCTTTTAAATCTCTATCCTTTTTTCTCTGATATTTGTATCTAGTATATGAAAATTTTGACTCTACCCCTTTGTATAGTTGCCATCTGTAGCTTATACCATTCTCTATCATAGAGATTTTTGGTGATAGTCGTTTGTATTTTGAAGATAACTCCCCTTTGGGATAGTCTCTATTTACCATATCATCAAATATCTTATATAAATCCGTATCTCTGCTATTATCCTCTAAACCCATAAATGCTAGACTGTAGGCTTCTGCTCTCTCTCCTATATCAATAGATGCTATGACTCTATCTCTAAATGCCAATATAGATTTATTATTTCGTAGTAGTCTCTGTTTTAGTTTTTTGTTATCTCTATTTATAGAAAGATAGAGATTTAACCACGGTATATCTAACTTATATTTAGTTGAGAGATATTTGGCTTTTGTATCGCTCTGTTTATATGCAGACCAACCTATTCTAATCTCACCAAACTCCTTTTCACTAAATAATGATTTGAATTTATCGAAATAGATAGCCTTTTTCTCATAAGGTGTAGTATAAAAAACAACCATTCGTAGATAGACTCTAGCAAAAGATTTATCCTTTAGCAGATTTGGTGATTTTTTAACCATCTCATTTAATCTCTTGAAGAGTTTAAGTCTTACTTTACTCGCTCCTGCCTCTCTATCTTGTAGTTGTAAAATATCGGCATAGACTACTTGATATTCTATATTGTCACTAGATTTTAACAGTGGTTTTAACCAACGAAGAGCTAAGTCTGTCTGTTGTAACATCAAAGAAGCTACCACCGAAGCAAAACCTACCTCTCTTTGTAGTTTTGGATTTTTTCGTAGGAGAGCTAACTCTTTTTTTAGAGATTTGTTTAGTTTATTATCTATTAAAAACCATAGATAGGCTTGATGAGTAGAGCCGTTTGTTCTATCTATCTTCAAGGCTTTTATAAAACTCTTTTTTGCTTTTTTGATTTGAGCGATTTGAATATAGTAGTTTGCCATTAGTATATTGTATCTTGTCTCTTTGGCTAGACTACTTCTATATTTGTAATTCAATGAATTTATGAGTTTTTTGAACTTTTTTGGCTCTCTATTATCTATATATAGAGATAGTAGAGAGTATAAAAAAGTAGACCTCTTCGTCTTTTGCCAACTTTTTTTATAGAGATATGCCAATCTCCCTCTATCTTTAAATGATTTTTCTAAATATATTAACTTCTCATAATCAGCAGTTTTTAGCTCATCTCTACTCTCCCATTTCCATAAAATATCATAAATATATCTATAATCTCTCTCTATCCATGCTAAATCCATCAGCTTACGACGAAGTTTAAACTCATCATGAATCTTTAATTTGTTTAATAGTGCTTGTAGTTTTTTGTCATGTCTCTTCTCTATGCCCTCTAACTCTTGGGTAAATTTATACGCTTTTTTAAACTTTTTTAGTGATATAAGTTTTGTTATAGACTCTTTTTGAAGATTTTCATCTACTCCATATCTCTTTTTATAGCTATCATATAGATTTAGAGCCTTTTTGAAATGGCTATTCTTAAATGCAAAACTAATAGCTTGTTTATGTATACTCTCTTTTTTATCTCTTTTAAATAGTTCCAAAAAAAACTTCTCTGCCTCTGAAACTGCTCCTATATAATCGTAATACTCTGCTACTTTTTCAACCATAGAGTAGTCACCATTTTTCAACCTATTTTTATATATCTCTCCCAATATCTCATAAGCCGTATCTAGCGTAGTATACTCCAAAAGATACTTCTCATATTTTTTATCACTACCCTCTCTATAACCCTCTATATTTAATTTTATTGTAGATTTTATATCTCCAAGCCAAGTAGATAGCTGTATACTTTTATCTAACCATTTTATATTATTAAATTCACTATAAGCATAATTTGAAATCTCCAAAGCAGAAGCTAATTTTTGATTATAGATTAAACTTTTAACAGCAATCTCTGTAACATTCTCATCAAATGAGTCTAAATTGGTTCTAAATAGAGCAGTAGCAAATATACTAGCTCCTTCAATATCTCCAATTTGAAGTAGAGAGTTTAATATAATTTGTATATCTGATGCTTTCAATTCTCTACTATTTTTATAAAGAGAGATTATCTCTCTTGTACTATTTATATCCCCTTTTGTTGTATATAGTGCTATATTAAAATAATTAACTATATCTTCTCTATTCTTACTATGTAAAAACAACCAAGTAGATAACTCTTTAGCCCTCTTATACTCCTTATATTCAAGTAAAAAACCAACAGCATAAACTTTTAACTCTCTCTCCATCTCATTATACTCTAACAGTCTCAATAGATATTTATAAGCTTTAGCTCTATCATTTAGAGACAAAGCCAATGTAAACATCTCTTTTTCTAAAGCATAATCGGCTAACTTTGGACTCTGCTTCATAAGTCCATCTAATGCAATATATTTCAAGTTAGGAAAATCCATCTGCGTAGCCTCAGCAAGAAAAAACATATAATCTATCCCCCCTTTTTCATCATAAGCATAGCCAAAATAGTCATATAACTTCTTTTCTATCTTTGGTAATAGAGTTTTATCTCCTGTTTGAAAATATATATCTTTGTTAAGCAGATACTCTCTTTTGTATAGTTCTGCTAAGATTTCTGTATCCTCTACCTCTATTATAAGTTTAGTAGTAAGTGCTAAAGCCTTCCTCTTTTTTCCTGCATCATCATAATTTCTAATCAGAATTCTCTTTAGTTTAACACTATTAGGATAGTAGAGAAGCATACTCTCTAAGTAATTTATAGAGAGATTTGTATTTCCTCCCTCTCCCTCAAGAATCTCATCAATATTCTCTTTTGGAAACACTAAATATAATACCAACGAGAAGATAACAATAATACCAACAATCTCTTTTATAGAGAGTATAGATGTGCTAGTATCATGGTTATTTACACTTGAATACAATATCTACTCCTTTTTTAGTAGAGATAATAGAGAGTCTATTTTTAATCTTAATCTTTTTTATATCTTTTGGTGTAGTCACTATACATGATGATGGTATATAAAAATTTGCCTCTACGACTATATTGGATTTTAACTTAAAACTATACTCCTTTTTCTTATTACTAAAACTCTCAACCCAACCATTGGAATCAAACAGATAGGGACTATTATTAGACTTTGATAGTTTTATATAATGCTCCTCTTTTTTATCTAGTGTAATATATGTTTTGTCTCCCTCATTTATAAAACCTGCTACCCCTTGACTTCTATCTATATCAACAGAGACTCTCCTGTCAAAACGAACAGTACGAAGAAAACTAGAGTTTCTAATCTCATATCCTCCATCTATTTTGGCAATAGCTGTTCTATAAAAACCTCTAACTTTTTTTATATATTGAGAAGCATATAATTTTGATGTCTTCTGTTTTAATGCCCAACGATAAACCTCATCAAGAGCATTTAATGAAGCTACCCTAGAACCTGAATATAAATGATAGTAGATATTAATAGGCTTTAACCTGCGAGGCTTTTCTGTCATCTCAAAAGTCTCTATAACCTCTCTATACCCCCAAAAAGGACCTCTCCACTCATGGGTATATACATTCTCATTTTGTTGACCTGTATATATCTGCCAATACTCTTCTCTCTGTATTCCAAAGGGTGCAACTCTACCAAGTAAGGGATATAATTTGGAAATAGTAGTATCTCCACCATTCATTGCAAGTATTCCTTTTTTTTCTATAAAAGAGAGAACTTCTCTTGGTGGAATACAATCCCCCGTCCAAAACATAACCTTCTCTTTTCTTTTCTCTTTTGGAGCAAAAGAGAGTGCAAAATTTATACTTCCTAATGTCTCTTTTTCTAATGAAAAATGATAATTGGGTATTGGTAGATGATATTTTTTGCCTATAGATGGCTTGGCATGTTCAGGTTTGATAACCTCATTCCACAAAAATGGATGAGATAGAGTATGACTAGCAGGTTCTATCCAAGGAATACTATATAGCTCTCTTGAAATTTTTTTCATCTTTTCTGTTATTTTAGGAAAAAGCCTCTCAACCTCTCCTTGAATTATAGATACACTCTGTGGAATTCTATATTTTTTATAAATATGCTCTATAAGATACTCTGTAGATAATCTATCTCTATCTGTTCTAACTCTCTCTACAAATCCATCACCATCCACATGGACAAATAATATTCGTCTACCTGCTTCTGTTGTTGGGTCAGGTACAGGAATATTATCCAATCTAAGTGCATCCTTTATAAATCTAAAAGGGTTAATAGTCCAATAATTTTCATCTGCGATACTCAATAAAAATGAGTCCCCCAACGCATATCCACCCCAAGAGGTTATCGCAATAGGTGTGCTTTTTTGACCATTTTTATATCTTACACTCAATACCGATTTTCCATCTTTTGTATTAATAAGACTATCCTCATACTCTGGTGAAGCAGATATCTCATAACTTTTATAAGGTTTACTATATTTCACTTTTATCTCTTGGATATATCTATTACGATTATCATCTTGAGTTAAATTTAAGTTTTTAAGTCTATCGGCTGTAAGGTTAAATAAAAAATCATTAAAAAAGAGAAATTTAACTCCTCTCTTTTTTAAATTACTAACCCAACTATAGAGTTTTTCATTATTTTTGGTAATACCATCACTCCATATAATAACAGAGTGATACCTATCTTCTACACTTTTAGGTAGTTCATTTTGAGATATATCATATAAAATTGGCACATATCCCATATACTCCAAAGGCACAGATGCCAAAAGATGAACATCAGAATAGACACTATTTTTATCTTTAAATAGAGATTTGTTAAATAGTATCAAAACATCTCTACGAACTCTCTCTATCTCACACTCTCCCTGTTCTCGAAGCAGACCATCTGTTACATAGGGAATAACTCCTAGTCTCTTAACCTCTTTGGCAATTTGCAATCTCTCTTTTGTACCCTTATTAGAATACTCTATAGAGATAGCATCTAATCCATACTTTTGAGCTTTTTTGAACTTTCCAAGTAACCACTCTCTATCGGCTTTTGGAACAGTTACATACTCTTTTTTATCATGGTTATAGCGATTGAGTAAGGACTCGGCTATAACGGCATCTATATCACTATGTATTTCATCAAGCAATTCAAATCCACGATTGACTATAATTTTGGATTTTGGATATTTTTTTCTAAGTTTATGGATAAAAGAGATTAGAGCCTTTTGCTGTTTTTTAAACAAGACTTTGTCTTTGCTTGTAACATGATAGGCATCCATAGTATCTAAAAAGAAATTTCTATAACCTCTCTTGTAGAGTATAGCTATTCTCTTAAAAATAAACTCCTGATACTTCTCTTTTCTCAAATCACCAATCAGTGAGTTCCATGTCTTGTTCTCTGATATGACCCATGATTTATCATATGGGGTCTCTCTCTTTCTCCAAGGCTCAATCTCGCCTACGCTCACATACGCTACCATCTTTTTTGGGTATCGTATAGCATAGATATCATCTATCGCATCTGCTTCTACCACAACTTTGTCATAAAAATTTATAAACTTATCATCTATATTTTTACTATAGATAAAAGCATATCTATCTTCTGCTAGTAATCCTGAAAATAGCACTATAAAGAGTAGTACTATTTTATTGCAACATAAAAGTTTTATAATCTAACTCCCGTAAAATATTATTTAGTGTATAGATACTTGCTACAAAAAGAATAAGTAGTGCTACACTAAATCCATATCCATAAAAATATGGTCCTAATTGAATGCTTACCCATGTAAGCAGAGCATTGAGTAGTACAAAAGAGATAGTATATAGTAGAGCCTCTATCTGTCTATCCAAGTAGTATAGATAGGCTAAAATAGACATAAACCCAAGCTGTAATTGAACCCCTATTACATCTACATAGAATAGAGGTAGATAGAGTTTGGGTAGCATTAATAGCTCAAATAGACTCTCTGCACCTAGAAATAGTAGGATATTAAACATCCCTTGTACGAATAGTACCTCTTGAATACTTCTTGTTACGGCATCTATCATTCCTTGTTTGTGAGTTTTAATCTGTTCTAGTGTTCCATGTCTATTGACAGCACCATAAAATTTACTATAAGAGTCTGCAAAATCAACCTCCAATCTATAAAAAAAGATAGCCATACCTGGGATAATAGATAGATAAGCCAAAAATATAGGAAAATCATAAACCATAGAGGCGTGAAGCTTATCGATAACGGCATAACCTATTATTGGGCTAAACCAAAATATAACTTTGTCTATCCAAATAGCAAGATTATATGATGCACCAGAGAGAGAGAGTCTCCAATAGAACTCCTCAAAGGTATTTTGAAACATATCAAATCGAACAAATTTTCTATTTGTATCTGAATATGCTGGATAGTAGTAGGTAATACCTAATGAGAGGAGAATAAATAGTAGAGTATTTCCTATAAGAAACGAGACTAAATAACCTAAAACATCATAATCTACTAGTAGCAAAAAAGAGCCATATATAGCAGCATAACCCAATACATAAAAGATAATTACAAGTTTATAGAGCTTTAGACTAGCAGCTAAAATATTTGCCATCCATACACAAGAGAGTATTATAAAAAGTGCAACATATAGAAGTATAAATAGATTGCTTTGTGTATCAAAAAGAAAAATCCCCAAAGGCAGAGAGATAAAAAACCCCAATATTATTGTCACTGCTAATGTTCCTATAAAGTTAGGTAGGATTAAATACTCCTTTTGCTCATATACTCTATCAGCCACAAAACGGGTAAATGGAAGTTGCAAAAAACCAGTAAGTATAGAACTTATTGCTAGAGCAGAAACATAAGTAACAGAAGCCTTTAGCATAATATCATGAGGATTCTCTGTAGAAGAGATATATACAGATGTTAGACCAATACCAAGTATAATAATCATAGATATAACCCAAGGACCAGAACTCAAAATAGCTGAATAACCAAAAGTCTTAAATACAGAAACAATAGACTTTTCTTGGATAATCTGTTTTAACTCAAATCCTATTCCTGCCACAAAAACCCCTTAGTTCTCATTTTTACTCTCTATTTGAGAAAAGATTTTTTCATAAACTTCTCTATAGTTATCTAAAAATAGGTCTTGTGTATAAAATTTATTTACTCTATCTATAGCTGTTTTTTGGGCTTTGTACCATTTATCTTCATCTGTTAAATACTCTATATAACCCTCTGCTAATTGAGCTACATTGGCTATTTGACACACTTTTCCTGCTCTGCCTAATGCTTGGTCTTCGGGGTTTTCTCCTCCATAGATTAGCTCTTTGCATGAACCAACATCAGTACTAACACATGGAACACCTGCAGCAAACCCCTCTAATATAACTAGAGGCATACCTTCACTAATAGAAGTAAGAGTAAGTAGACCACTCTTTGGCAATATATCAGCTATATTTTGAAAACCTAAAAATTTAATATTATCCTCCAAATCAAGTACAGATATAAGCTCTCTACACTCCATAGCATACTCTTTTTCCTCATCATCAGGTCCTACAATCCACGCCTCTGCATCAGGAATTTCATTGACAGTGATTCTAATTGCACGAACAAATGATTTTATATCTTTTATAGAAACTACTCTACCTATAAGTGTAATAACTTTGGGAATATCTGCTGAGCGATATTGTCTTGTTTTCTCCAATCGTTTTATATCAACACCATTTGGAATAACAGTACACCTACTAGCATCTGCACCATAGAGAATCTGTGTATCTTTTGCTACCGAAAATAGAGATAAAATAGGATTAGCTCTATGATAACTCATCTTTCCTATACCTTCAAAAAATCTAACCCACATACTCTGTGTATAATCCTCCTCAGAGGACTCTTTGAAGAGTTCAAATTTTTTACGAATAGAGAGTGAGCTTGATATAATATCTATCTTTCTCTCTTTTGTATAGATACCATGCTCTGTCAAAATAAATGGTTTATCTGTATCATAAGAGATTAGAGTAGACAAAAAACCTGCATATCCCGTAGATGGGGAATGTATAATTCTGCCTTTGTTTCCTATTAACTTAGCTAGTTTAGCCATCTTCCATATAGGTAGATGAATACTCCTAACTGTCCAAAAGTAATCTATAAATGAAGTACTAGGACAGTTATTTTGAAATTTATTGGAAATAAAATACCAAGCTTCTCGACTATAGAGAAATTCGGACTCATCCATTCTATTTAGATAAAAGTTTAAATCTCTTATCTCTTTTGGGAAGGGTAACTCTGTATCATCTGCTCTAAACCAAGAGTATAGTTTATCTATATAATCAAATGTCTCAATATCACCATTCTCAGCAGCTATAGAAGGCTTATGTGACTTGTCAAACATAAAAAGCTTGACCATATAGATTAAATTATCAGGTAGCTGATATAGTGGCTCTGTAGGGTACTCCTCTTTTTTACTTCCAATAAAAGCTATCCCAAATGTATATTGAGGCAATCCACTAATAAGCTGTGCTATCCAAGATGATACTCCCCCACGAACAAAAGGGTAAGTACCCTCCGTAGGAATAAGTATATCAGGCTCTCCTCTATCAAATATAACTTTCATAATATAACCTCTTTTCTACTATTCACTATTTCCAAACCTCATAGAGAGGCTTCATTCGCAGGTCAATACTAAACTGCTCTTGTAAAATATACTTAGATACAGAGTTAAATGCTCTCTGACCATATTTCGCCTCTGCTAAAAATGTAGATACAGAGTCTCTCTTTGCACCCAACTCTATAGCTTCTCTAAAAGCCTCTTCTGCCTCTACATATTTTTCATTAAATATGTGAATTTTTCCCAATAATATAGATGCACTAGCTTTATGACTTATCTTCTGTAGTGTATCTTCTATCTTTTGAGTATAAAATCCAACTAGATACTCATTAGCAACTCCATGAAATACAAACTGCCAATAGACTTGAGCTAAATTATAATAATGCTCTTCTAATCTTCTTTTATCTCTACACTTATCAATTTTAGCTCTTATATCTTTTATCTGTGAGTTAAGTTTTTTTTCAGATGCAGAGACTAAAGCAAAGGCATAGAGCCTAGTCTCATCCGAGCTATCTGCTAAAAAAAGTTTTATCTTCTCAATATTACCCTGTGCATGACTATCATATAGAATCTTTAGAGACTTAATCTTCTCATCACTTGATATAAACTTCTGTTTATCTCCACCTATTGCCAAAACCCCCTCATGAAACTTACTATCTATCATAGGAAATGATGATGTATACTCCTCAAAATTTATAATACCATACCGTGGTTTATTTACCTTATTTGTTGCCATAGTTAATCCAAAAAGGAGTATAACTAGAGATATAATAACTCCCATAAAGAGTAAACCCACATTTATAACTAAAAAAAATAGAAAAATCTCTCTTCTATATCTTCTATATTCTCTAGGTAAAAAAAGAGTCAAAATAGCAGAGATAACTCCCCAAAATAGTATCTCTAGCCCTATAAAAATCAATATATGTAGTGATGAGGTCTCTTGAAGTAATGAAGAGATACCTACCAAGGATATATAATCAGACACAACCATACTCCCTCAATAGATAATTAAAATTTTTTACAGAGATATGCTTTTTTCTAAGTGTGTTAAAGCTATGAGAGCTAAGATGAGACTCTAATTTATCTCTAACTATATCTACTCTTGATTCGCTCTCAATATCATCAATCTTGCTATCTAACTCTCTATTTTTATGATATACTCCAGAGGCAGAGACAAAAGGAAATAGGATAAAATGTATATATTTATCTCCACACTCTATAGCTATATGTTGGTCTAAAACCTCAAGTAGATTGTTTTGAGATAGATAATCATTAATCTCTCTATTTAAATTTGCATTTGTGGTAAACATAGAGTATATTCTACTATCAATATTAAAACCGTCCAATATATTATTGAGTCTTGCAACCTCTAGCTTAAAATCAACAATATCTTGTCTCTCATGATTATTATTATTTAGAGCAATAGCCTCTTTTGCCTTTCCTCTTATCTCATCAAGAGAAGCCCTCTTCTTGTACTCTGTCCAAATGTAGTTAAAAACTACATGGATTTTTAGTAGAGTATCTTCATGATAAAACATAAAAGGAATATCTTTTATAACCAATACAGCTACAACCTCTTCTCGTTTATCCAAAAATGGTACAACATATAGATATGCACTCTGCTCCTTGTCCTCTAAATCCTTTAAATATACAGCCTTTCTATATGTCAAAGCCTCCTCTATCATAGGGTCATTTTTATTAGGAGCCTCATCCATATCTCCTATCGAGGCTAAAGTATGAGAGAGAGTTCTTTTTTTTACTCTTACGATAGAAGCAGAGTTAACAGAAAAAAATTTTTTTAAAACTCGAAGAGTGTTTGTTCCTGATAACTCAGGCGTATTATGTTCGCAACTCTCCAAAATATCAGCAATTACAAATCTAAAAGATGCTGGTTGAGTGATATAGATAGACTCTAGCTTATCATGGGAGATTTTTAGAGTAAAAAATGCACTCGTTAACTCTTTTAGTTTTAACTGTAGATAGTTTGTCTTTATAGTCTGTTTATCTATCTCATTCTGTAGATTGCTAAAAAAGAGTCCAAAGAAAAAAACAAAAAATAGATTTTCGAGTAACACAGAGATGAAAACTGAATCCCCAACATAGACAAATGAGGCGAAAATCCCAAACCAAATCCACATAATTAACCCCATAGTCAATCCATAAAATAGAGTAACTATAGCTAACCATAATATAAGAAAACTAAAAGAGTAGTGAATCAATAGTGGGTCTTGAATATCAATATAGTAACCACCAAAAGATATAATAAATGTGAAAATAGTAACTTCAAATCCTTGAAGATATGGTGAGCGTTTTTTTAGAGTCATAGGCTAAGGTATAAAATTTGGTATAAGCTCTACAGCAATCTCTTGAGCCACTACTCCTATTGACTTATGACCCCAACCACTCTTTGCACCTACACTACTATATACTACTCTATTATCTTTTAAGTCAATCACTTTAATAGAGTAACTAACTACAGGCTCTCCATCTATACCTGTTTTATAACGCCACTCTTGGACATCTCCTGTGATAAGATAATCAGCATTAGACTCTCTTGCTTTATCTTTTTTAGCAATCAAAAATTTCTCTTTACTTTTGATCTCACCCATCTCGTCACTCCCATTAATTAGAGAGTATACTCTTATCTGCTCTTTTGCTAAAACTGACTCCACAATAGATGAAGCTCTAAGTCCAGCCATAGGTGTCTCTGTATAGTTCCAAAATGAGCTAATAGCATAGATTTTATCTGTAGGTAACTCAAAATTTTTTTTATTTATCATTGATGAACATGCAGAGAAGAGAACCATAATTAAATTTAATGTTAGTTTTTTATACATATTTAAGCCCTATTTCATATTAGTTTGTTTACTTATTGTATACAGTTACTCCTAATTTTTAAATAAATATAGATATAAAAGAGCTATTTTATCGGTTTTTGTAGATTTTTTGTAACTACAATTTTTATTATAAATTATATATTAACACTCCATATTTTGATAAATTATTTTTTATTTATATAATAAAAAAAGTTAAAAAATGTTAAAATATTAAAACTATTTTAGAAAAGGAGAAAAAGTCAATGAAACAGAAATTATCTATACTTATAAATGACCTAGATACAGGAGGGGCTGAAAGGGTTGTATCTATACTTCTATATATGCTAATAGAGAGATATGATGTTACTCTCTATATGATTCATGATATAGTATTTTATGATATTCCAAAAGATGTCAAATTAGTCAAAGTAGGTAATGCAAATCTAAATGATAGTGGATTACTAAAACTTCTAAAGCTACCTATTTTAGGATGGCAATATAAAAAAATCAATAATCTATCACTTATATCTATCTCTTTTTTGAGTCGTTCAAACTATATAAATATTTTTGCAAAACTATTTGGAATGCAGGGTAGAGTAATAGTGAGTGAGAGAGCCATGCCTTCACTTCAATACTCTAACAATATGCAGGGTAAAATCAATAAATTTTTAATCAAAAATCTATTTAATAGTGCTGATTTAGTCTTAGCAAACTCAAAAGGTAATGCTATAGATTTAGAAAAAAACTTTGCTATCAAAAATATAACAGTTATCAATAACCTTTTTGATATAAACAAGATAGTCAAACTCTCAAAAGAGGTAGCTCCACTAGGTGATAAGTTCTCTTTTATAACTATAGGGAGACTAGATGAGGGTAAAAACCACAAATTACTAATCGAATCTATGAAATCTATAGAAGCAAGACTATATATCATCGGTGATGGTATGCTTAGAGAGAGACTACAACAACAGATAGAGAAGCTTGGATTAACTAGAAAAGTATTTTTACTAGGAAAGCAAAAAAATCCCTATAAGTATCTATCAAAAGCAGACTGTTTTATCTTCTCTTCAAATCGTGAAGGGTTCCCAAATGTTTTAATAGAAGCACTTGCTTGTAAATTACCTATTATTAGCACTGATTGCAAAAGTGGACCCAGAGAGATAATTGCACCATTTACAGATGTTAATTTTCAGATAACAGAAGATATTGAAGTAGCAGAGTATGGTATTTTGACACCTACTAATAATATAAATAGTATGATTAAAGCTATGAATCAGATAAAAAATAGTGAAAATTTAAGAAAAAAGTATATAAAGAAATCAACTATAAGAGCGATGGAGTTTGACAAAGATAGAATTATTGAGGAGTTTATAGATATATTTTAATATAACTATAAACTGCTACTCCACATGAAAAGAATTTAAAATGAGTTCTCTACTATCTCATACTATAGTGATTACCACCCATAGATTGGGGAAATAGAGCCTTTTCAACCAAAGATAGTTGATAGATAGCTTTTGAGTGACCAGTTTTAGATGCAAGTTTAAACCAATATCTAGCAAGATGAAGCTGTTTTTTTACTCCTCTACCCTGTTGAAAAGATAAACCCATATAGTATTTAGCCTCAGTATGACCGGCTCTAGCCGCTTTGTGAAACCAACTAAAAGCAACTCTCTCATCTCTCTTGACACCATTACCTGACGCATACATCATAGCTAGATCAAACTGTGCTTGTACATTTCCTCTCTTTGCTGCTCTAGTCGCAAAAAATAGTTTTTTCGAACGATTTTTAACATTTTTTTGATTTAAAGAAGATAACCTCATATCTCTAGCATGTTGATACATATTTGTAGTTCTAGCTGATAGACTTATAGTTGTTGTTAGTAGTAAGATTGTAATTAGTAGTGTTTTCATTTTAAATCCTTTTCTTTCTTGTTTCTTAAACATAGTATATAACAATAAAAATTATGCTTAACTTAAAAAATGTTAATTAATAATAAAAAAAAATACTGAATTAAAAAGTTAAAATATTATTAATAATTTTACTTACATTATATAATAATTATATTTTTATAAGTAAGAGGTGTAGAATAAATTTTAAGATACAATACGAACGATATTAAATATAGGAAAAAATATGTATCTTTTTACAAGTGAAGTTGTAAGCCCAGGGCATCCAGATAAGTGTG
>CAZSHP010000010.1:0-39677 GCA_964606545.1 uncultured Sulfurovum sp.
GAAAGAAATCTGAAGAAAAACTAAAACAAGAGAAATTAAATATCGCAAAAACTTCATTAGAGCAGAATATAGATGTGAATATTATAGCTATAATTACGGGATTGAGTGTTGAGGAGATAGAAAAGCTTAGAGGATAAAAAATCGAATTTTTTTACAAAATTTAAAAAAGTGTAAATTACTTATAAAACATGCCAAAAAAGGAGCTTTATTTGAACGATACAATAAACAAAACAGCAGTAATCTTCGCAGGAGGAAAAAGCTCAAGAATGGGCAGAGACAAAGCCCTGCTTCCATTTGGAGGTTACTCTACCCTATCAGAGTATCAATACCATAGAGTATCTAAACTATTTGACAAAGTCTATATCTCTGCAAAATCTAATAAGTTCGATTTTGAGGTAGAGGTTATAGAGGATTGTTATGAGGAGTCATCTCCTCTTGTGGGGATTGTCTCTATTTTTGAGAGCTTGGATATTGAGGAGGTTTTTGTTTTGAGTGTAGATGCCCCTTTTGTGGATGGGGAGACTATAGATAGATTGTATAGAGAGGCTCGATTATCGAGAGATGTTATAGTAGCCTCTTCTCCTCATGGGATAGAGCCTCTGTGTGCGATTTATAGGCGACAAGTATTATCTAAAGCGAGAGAATGTATAGAGCATAATAACCATAAATTACAAGCTCTATTGAGGAGTGTAGATACCCAAATAGTAGAGTTTGATAGAGAGGATGTTTTTATGAATCTAAACTATTTGGAGGATTATGATAGAGCCTCACTACTGAGACCTAGCCTCCTCTAACATCTGCCCTATCATGGTTTTTGTAAAATATATGAACTTCTCAAAGAGTTCGCTTTTGTATTTGTCTTTGTGATAAATCATCAAAAAATCTCGTTTGCACTCAAAATTTATTAGTGGTACTCTAATGAGTTTACCATTCATAACCTCCTCTCTTACAGAGATTTTTGATATACAAGTTAGACATTGGTGGTTCATTAGAAGGGATTTTATAGACTCTGTGTGACCTAACTCCAAAAAGATATTGATATGGTCAACTTTGTCTTTGACATAGTCCAAAAATACATCTCTAGTACCTGAACCTTTCTCTCTTAGAACCCATTTTCTGTTCTGTAGGGTATCTATAAAGGTCTCCTCTTTTAGAGAGATGTCTGTAGTTACTACTACTAGCTCATCCACCCCTATAACCTCTTTGATTATCTCTGGGTCATTGACTAACCCCTCTATAAATCCTACATCTATCTCACCCTCTTTTAGTAACTCTACTATCTGTTTGGTGTTTCCCTCTTTGAGTCCGACTTTGACATCTGGGTAGTTGTTCATATATGAGCAGATAATAGGTGGCATGAGATAGTCTACTATAGTAGTACTAGCTCCCACTCTAACCATACCTTTGTTTACAGTATTTTTAAACTCATACTCAATGTCATTGAATTTTTTGACAATTGGAGAGACCTCTTTTTCAAAAGCTCTCCCCATCTCATTGAGTATAAGTTTTTTGTTGATTCTATCAAAGAGAGGATTGCCTAAAATATTTTCAAGCTCTTTGATAGACATAGAGATGGCAGATTGACTTAATCCCATCCCTTTTGCGACATTTGTTAGGTGTCCCTTTTTAACAACATTTAAAAAGATTTCCATTTGGCGTAATGTAAGTTTCATTCTATATTTCCATCAAAATTATTTATAGATGAATTATATCAGAAAAATAGTTTATATAGCAACTTTTGATAAAAAAAACTGTATGTTAAACTAAATCAACACCTCTGTCGCCTTTTATCATCTCACCAATTAGATAACCATCTGTATTGGCACAGATTGATTTTACATCATTTTTGTCCACTACCAAAATCATACCAACACCCATATTGAAGGTTCTAAACATCTCATCTTCATCTACATATTTACTCATAAATTCAAATATAGGAAGTACTCTAATACTCTCTCGTTGAATTCTAGCTCTCATTCCATCAGGAAGGACTCTTGGTAGGTTCTCTACGATTCCACCACCTGTAATGTGTGCTAGTGCTTTGATTTTATCTCTGTTGGCTTTGAACTCTTTGACATAGATTCGTGTTGGAGTTAGTAGGGTATCTTTGAGAGGTTTACCCTCAAACTCATCATCCAAACTCATACCTAGTTTATCAAAAAAGAGTTTTCTTACAAGTGAATAGCCGTTGGAGTGAACTCCTGAACTTGGCAATGCTATAATCGCTTGACCCTCTTTTACATTAGCCAAGGTATCAAGCTCACTTCTCTCTGCAATCCCTACAGCAAAACCTGCCAAATCAAAATCATCATCACTATACATGCCTGGCATCTCGGCAGTCTCACCACCAACTAATGAACACTCACTCCTACGACACCCCTCTGCAATTCCTGCTACAACAGCTTGTGCATTTTGGGGTATTAGTCTACCTGTAGCGTAGTAGTCCAAGAAAAACATAGGAGTACCAAAGTTACATATAAGGTCATTGACACACATAGCTACCAAATCAATACCTACAGTATCAAACTTATTGGAATCAATAGCGAGTTTGAGCTTAGTCCCTACTCCATCCGTAGCCGATAGAATTACTGGCTCTTTGTACCCTGTAGGTAGAGCATAAGCCCCTGCAAATGAGCCAATCCCCCCAATTACATTCTTATCAAAGGTTGACTTTACATCGCTCTTGATAGCCTCTACAAAGCTGTTTCCTGCATCAATATCTACACCTGCATCTTTATATGAAATATTTGCCATTATTTTTTATCCTCGTTACATGATGGAAAGGCAGTGCTTAGTACCTGTGTAATATAACAAAAACCCGTCAACCCAGAAACAATCAGTATAATCATAATCCCAACATGTAGTATAAATGCAGCCTTTAGAGACCCGGAGGCTGCTAACATCATAACAATACCTAGAGCCATTGCCAATAGAATTTTTTGTAGTTTCTCAACACACATAATACCCTCCAAAATTTTTATGGAATTATATCTAATTTGAGAGATATATCAGTTTATTGGTTAAAAATGTTATAATTTTAGCAAAAAATAGATGGACAACTCAATTATGGCATTTATAACAAGTTTAAAAAATAGGATTTTTAATAGACCCAAGTCAGAAGATAAAAAATATCCATATGATAAATATAAAAATGTATGATGTAATAGTTATAGGAGCAGGAGCGAGTGGTTTAGTTACAGCCATAGTGTCAGCTAGACGAGGAAAAAAAGTCTTAATCTTAGAGAAAAATAACAAAGTAGGTAAGAAACTTCTAGCTACAGGCAATGGACGATGTAATATCACAAACCAAAAACCAACCCCAAATAGATTTCACTCTAAAAATCCTCTCTTTGTAGAGCAGGTTTTGGATGGTTATAACTATCAATCTATCAAGAGGTTTTTTAGGTCTATAGGGTTGGAGTTGATAGAGGCAAAAGGGGGAAAAGTTTTTCCCATGTCACTTCAAGCCTCCTCTGTGGTAGAGCTTTTGGAGGCAGAGTGTGAACAACTAGGGGTGAAAATTGTCTCTGATTATCATGTGAATAAGATTGTGAATAACTCATTGGGATACTCTATTGATAGGTTTTGTAGCTCCAAAGTGGTTATAGCTACAGGTCACATATCAGCACCAATGTTGGGTGGAGTAGATGATGGTGTAGAGTTTGCCAAGAGGTTTGGACACAAGATTGTAGACTCCTATCCATCTTTGGTTCAACTAACATCTCCAATGAAAAATCTAAAACGGCTCTCAGGGGTCAAGGTTGAGAGTAGAGTTAGATGTGGAGAGGTTGAAAAACAGGGAGATGTCCTATTTACCTCTTATGGTATTTCGGGTTTGGCTATACTTGATATTAGTCGAGTAGCTGTACAGAGACTTAGAAGAGAAAAAGTCGTAGTGTTAGAGATAGATTTAATGCCGAAAATGAGTCATGAGCAACTATTCTCTTTAATGAAAAAGAGTCTACGAACCAATAAAACTAAGTCTATATCGTTATGGTTACAGGGTTTCTTAAATAAAAAGCTAATATTGCCAATTTTAGAACCATTAAAAGTAGAAAAAGAGACCGTGGGTTCGATTTTATCCAACACAAAACAGTTAAATCAAATCATAAACAGAATAAAAAAATTCCCTTTTGAGATAGATGGAAGTCGAGGATATAGAGGAGCAGAGGTAGCCACAGGTGGAGTAGATACTCAAGAGATAAATCCAAAAACAATGGAGTCAAAGAGAGAGAGAGGAGTATATTTTGCAGGTGAAGTGCTAGATGTAGATGGAGATAGAGGGGGGTTTAATCTACACTTTGCCTGGGTCTGTGGAGTGCGAGTGGGAGAGAGTGTATAGTTATTCACATTGTAGAGATAATTTACTACTTAAGCCCATAAATTATATTAAAAATAACCCTTCGAATCTATTTTTTTAGTTAATATATTTCTGTAAAAAAAAAATTAAGAAAAAAATAATATTTAAGTTTGGCTTAAACTATAAAATGTTATCCTAACAAACCCTTATTTTCAGGGCTTTGAGCCTTTTTTGAAAATCAGTTGAAAAAAATATCTAAAATCAAAGTGTTGTTTTTGATTAATTTATATACTCTATTCAACAAATTGTTAACTTACTCACGCTGTGAATAAATAGTTAGTAACTTTAAGATTTTTAGGTGAAAAAAGGACTATTTTTGTCTCTTTTTCCACTCTTTTTCAAACTTTTTTCGTTTAATAAATGAGAGTTTTTCAATAAAAACTTTACCATCGAGATGGTCTATCTCATGTTGCAAAGCGATAGCTAAAAAATCACTGTTTTCAATTGTCTGTTTTTCTCCATAACGGTTATAGTACTCTATAGTAATCTCTTCGGCTCGTTCAATATCCTCGTAGATACCAGGTATACTTAAACACCCCTCTTGATGTTTACATGAACCCTCTTTTTTTATAAAAATAGGATTAATAACCTCTAGTGTATTCTCTTTTAATTGTATATCATTATCATCATCCTCTTCTGGGAGATTGATAATGAGAACTCTCTTATCTACACCTATCTGTATGGCAGCCAATCCTACGCCTTTTTTTGATACCATTGTATCGTACATATCATCAAGTAGCGTATGGAGTTCGGCATCAAATGCTGTAACCTCTTTTGATATAAGTTTTAGTCTTTTATCTGGGTAGATAACTATCTCTCGAACCATTTGTATACCTAGCTAATACTTTTAATTAATACTTTATCTATAAGTCCATACTCCATAGCCTCTTGTGCAGACATGAAATTGTCTCTCTCTGTATCTCTCTCTAGCTCTTTTGCTGTTTTGCCACAGTTCTCTGCCATTATCTCATTGAGAGTATCTTTTAGGCGTTGAATCTCTTGGGCTTGAATCTGAATATCTGTTGATTGACCCTGTGCGCCACCTGATGGTTGATGAATCATGATTCTAGCATTAGGCAGAGCGTATCTTTTGCCTTTTGTCCCAGCAGAGAGCAAAAAAGCCCCCATAGAGGCTGCTTGACCGATACAGATAGTGACAATATCAGGTTTGATATAGTTCATAGTATCAAACATAGAGAGACCAGAGGTTATAACACCACCTGGAGAGTTGATATAGAAGTATATATCTTTGTCGGGGTCTTGTGCCTCTAGGAAAAGGAGTTGTGCTACTACAGTTGATGCTACTTGGTCATTTACTTCACCTGAGAGCATAATAATTCTATCCTTTAGAAGTCTTGAGTATATATCATAACTTCTCTCGCCTCTACCTGTCTGCTCTACTACATAAGGGATATAGCTCATTATTTATCCAATCCCATAATTTTTGAGAATAGTTTATCCTCAATCATTCCCATTTTTACAGCAGGGAGGAGGTTGTTTTTTTGATAATACTCAATCACCTGTTGAGGGTCTTGACCACTCATCATAGCTTCATAGTAGATTGTTTGTGATACCTCTTGGTCATTTACTATTATAGCCTCTTTTCTAGCCAAAGCATCTACAATAAATGTAGCTTTTACAGAGTCACTAGCATCCTCTCGTACAGAGTCTCTTAGCTCCTCTATCTTCTCATCATTATCTTTGTACTCTGCGAGTTCCTCTTCACTCATAGTTTGTGCTTTTTGGTTGACTTTTGCATCAATCTCCTGCTCTACAATGTTTTGTGGGAGGTCAAAATCATACTTGGCAACTAGAGCTTCCATAAGTTGAGGTTTTAGCTCATCATTATATAGTTTTCCAATCTTTTCCTGTTTTATCTGCTCTCTTATCTGCTCTTTTACCGTATCAGCAGTCGCATTTTCATCACCAGGGATTAATCTTTTGACCATCTCTTCATTTAGTTCAATAGTCCCTCTTGATTTAATCTCATGTAGAGTTACTGTAAATATAGCCTCTTTTCCTGCTAAATCTTTTGCTTGGTACTCCTCTGGGAATGTTACAGCCAAATCTTTTGTCTCACCTATATTCATTCCTACCATCTGCTCTTCAAAACCAGGGATAAATTGACCTGAACCAATTACAAGCTCAAACCCTTCTGCTTTTCCACCATCAAACTCAACTCCATCAATTTTTCCTACAAAATCAAAGTTTGCTTGGTCTCCGTTCTCTAAAGCTCTATCCTCTTTTAACTTTTTAAATGGTGCATTGTTCTCCATAAGTCTGTTGAGTCTCTCTTCTATCTCATCATCCTCTACAGTTGGTTCTTCGTAGCTTGGAGCTAACTCATGATACCCCTCTGCCTCAAATGAAGGTTTCAAAGAGATACTAATCTCAACATCAATACCATTTTCTAATTTTTCAAATTTTTTAAATGATGGGTCACCAATAATCTCGTCTATTTTTAGGTTTAACTCTTTTTTTGCCTCTTCTATTACCGTTTGAACTGCTTCGCTCTCTGCATCTTGTGTAAGCTTATCTCCATACATCTGTTTGATGATTGTAGGAGGGACTTTACCTTTTCTAAAACCATCTACACTTGTTGTTTTAGCTAGTTTTTTAGCTATTTTATTTAGATTTTTCTCTATATCAGCACTCTCAATTCTTGCTGTTACTGATACATTTGCTGTATCTGTTCTTGTAGCTGTAATGTTCATTACAATCCTTTTACATAATAATCTTGGAATTCTAGCAGAATTAGGCTTATATATGTAAAGGTTGTTTTAACAATTAATCTCGAAGTGAAACTCTCCTCTGTAGGAAATTTTTTTTGATTTTCTGAAAATCTATGTTTAAAATGGTTATTGATACTCTAATTATTTAAATAAAAATTAATTTATTAAATAAAAAAAATATTGAAGTAAATATCATTGTTTAATCAAAAATGAGTTAAAAAATATTTAAATAGAACTAAATTTTTCTTTTTTTACTAAAAAATAATAAATTTATGTAAAAAGTAATTTATTTTTATGTAACATAGTACTTGTATTGTATTAGTAGTAAGAGATTAATTTAGTTTATCAATTTAATAATTTCAAGTTATCTTTCAAAATGGGATAAAATCAATATAAAGTAACAGAGTGTATGATTAGGGAGAGTGAGATGTGAAAAGAGAGTGAAAGGATAGGCATAAAGATTGTAGGAGATTTTTTGACAAACGCTTTTTATAATAATGTGGTAAAGGAAGACTATGAGAAAAATTATATTTTGGGGAGTGATAGTTGCACTATTAAGTGCTTGTGGTGGTAGCAAAGGTTCCACCAGTGATAATTATACATTAGGAAATAATAGACCTACTGTAAATGCAGGAAGAGATAAAACGGCAAATATTAATGAGACAATTACTATTACAGGTATGGCAAATGATAGTGATGGAACAGTTGTCGCTTATGAGTGGAGAGATGGAGATAAGTTATTAGCAACTACAGAGAGTTTTGAGTTTTTTCCTACTATTGCAGGAACACATACTCTAGTTTTAACAGTAACTGATGATAAGGGATTAACAGCTAGTGATGATGTCGTTGTTACTGTTATAGGAGATAGTTATACACTCTCTACGGGATTATTTGCCTATTTTAAGTTTGATGGGAATACACTTGATAGTAGTGGAAATGGGAATCATGGTATAGAGTATGGGCAAATCACTTATACCAAGGGTGTAATTGATAAATCTGCTAGTTTTGATGGAATTAATGATTATATTAGAGTAGTGAATAAAAATCGGGATAATCTAAATAAGTTCTCTATCTCTCTATATCTTCTACCAAAAGGACATGGTGGCGCACTTTTTGATAGTTATAGTTGGAATAAATTTCAAGGAAGAGGGTTTGCTTTGACTCTAAATAGTGAGGTAGCTTCGGAGTTTATGGAGGGTACAAGTGGAGAGTATTTATGGTTTGGTACTCTTTTTGATGAGTTTAGTAATAAACACTCTACTATTAAAACTAGAGTAGAGAGAGATAGATTTATACATGTTTGTGCTATATATGATAATGGGGATGAGAAACTATACATCAATGGTGAACTAAAAGCCTTTCAGCATATTGAGCATAAGTTCAATTTGGGAAATTATGATTTTTTAATAGGAACATACTTTTTTAATAACGGGATAAATACTATGGCTAGTAGCTACAATCAAGCCTTTTTGGGTCAGATAGATGAGTTGAGATTCTATAATCGCGTATTGAATGAGACAGAGATAGAAGACCTCTATCAGATGAGTGCAGATGGTCTAATAGAAGAGAGTGATATGGATGATGATGTAGAAGTCAACAACGCATTTGATGGGGTATGGATAGGAGAGGGAAAAGAGATAGGTGGAATTGAGTGGTCAATAGAGATTTCAATTGATAGTTATAATAGAGAGTATAAAGTTGATTATCCCTCATTAAAATGTGGTGGAGATATAAAGTTAATATCTATGACAGATGAGAGAGTAGAGTTTAGAGAGAATTTAACTTATGGTCTTGAGTTTTGTGAAAATAATGGTAAAACAGTACTTATAAAAACAAATACAAATAAAGCTAACTATATATGGTATCATGAGAATGGAGATAGAGATGGGTGGGGGAGTGTTGAGAGAACAAAAAACAATTAAAGAGTCTAATATTTAATTATTTAAAATAATAGAAGCTATTTTTTTGATAAAATAAGCAAAAAATATGAAAAAAAATATGAAAAAAAATATACTCTATATCTGTCTACTTATTCTACTCCATATGCCTCTCTTTGGAGAGGCTATTTTGACTACAGGTTATAGATACAAAAGTGCATTAGATACAATATCTCGCAAGAGTGTAGCAGATATACGAAACATCCGTCAAGAGCCTTCTGATTTTTGCTCACAGATTCAGCCTATGAGTCAAAAAGAGCAGATTCGATATGATAGAGTCTATAACAAAAAATTTTTTAAACCTTGGTTTAGAAAAAAAATGGGTCTCTCATGGAGACAAAACAGTTGGCAATTTGCTTTTGCAAAATCCAAAATGTACCAAAGATATGGAGAGAGGCTCTCTAAAAAGTGGTTTAAATATCAGATTAGAAACTCCAATTTCAAAGCCTATCAATCTATTTTAAAACCTGCTATCTCTCTAAGACATAGTGATTTTAAAAGCTACCCTAGTAAGCAGGATTTTTATCATAATCCTAAACGAACAGGAGAGGGATTTCCATTTGATTACAATCAAAATAGTGCCATTAATATCAACACTCCACTAATTGTATCTCACTACTCAAGAGATGGGAAATGGGTATATGCCCGTTGTGCTTATGCTTATGGTTGGTTACCTATATCGGATATAGCTTTTGTAGATAAGCGATTTATCAAAAAGTTTATGAATAATAACTACGCTGTGACTATAAAAGATAATCTTTTTATCAAAGATGGTAAGTTTAAAACTATAGTAAAAATGGGAACAATATTCCCTATTGTCTCTATAAAAAAGGGTCAATATATGATTGCCAAAAAAAATAAAAAAGCATATGCAGAGGTTAAAATACTAAAGAGTGAAAAAAAGTGGATTATTGCTAAAAAACCAATCGCTTTTAACCCTTCAAATGTAGCCTATATCTCTAAACAGTTAGTTGGAGAGCCTTATGGTTGGGGAGGCAAATTAGCTGCTCGTGACTGCTCTAGTCTAACTAGAGATTTTTTTGCACCTTTTGGTATCTTTCTAAAACGAAACTCAATTGAGCAATCCTATGATAGTAAAAATATCATTAATCTCCGTAGGATGAGTAATAGAGCAAAAAAGAGGACTATTTTGAAAAAAGCGAGACCTTTTCGCTCTCTATTGTATGTGCGTGGACATGTTGCACTATATCTAGGTCAAAAAAAGGGAGAACCAATAATTCTACATAACTACTGGGGTGCTAGGCTAAATAATAGAAAAAAGATAGTCTTTGGACGAGCTATTATGACAACTACAGAGATAGGCAAAGAGAGAAAAGATATTAGAAAACGCTCTATGCTTCTTAATACTTTTTCTCGGATAGTAAGTTTTTAGATTAAGATTCTAATTGACTCTCTACATACTCTATCGACCTCTTTTAGTAGTGTTGGTAGACGATATTTGCCACTCATAGAGGCTATAGCCTCCTTTGCTATATCTAATTCCACTCCTACAGATGTTATAAATAGAGGTTTTTTACTCTCTCCACGCATAAGCTCACATCTACTAGGTGTATCTATAAATTTGGATTTTGCTACACCAATAATAGGTATAGCTCTATCAAGAGCATTATAGAGATGCATACCCAATCCAGCATGATTCTCATCTCCTAGCCAAACATATCCATCTACTATGATACACTCTATATCCTCTAACCCCTCTAGTGCTACTAGTAGACAGGGGAGTTCTCGTTTATAGAATGAACCTGCTTGATATGGCTCTATAGAGTCTATATAGGCTGTTTTGCTATAAGTAGCTATATCATCATCCCATTTTTCAAATCCAATACATGCAACTAGAGCATTTTGGTTATTATGGTATTGTACATCTAATGCGTATATCATGTTTTTATAGGCAAGAGGAGAGAGAGTTCCTCTTATCTTGGTACATAGATTTTTTGTCCGATGCTAAGTCTACTTTTGGCACTTTTTATCTTATAGTTAGCATCTATAATTTTTTGGAATTTATGAGAGTCTCCATAGAATCTTTTTGCGATTTTTGCTAAAGTATCTCCACTTTTTACTATAACTACTCTTCGCTTTTTACTTTTTTCTACTATTGGTACGATTATTTTTTGTCCTAAATGTAGAGAGCTAGAGGCACTTCTAATATCACGATTTGCTCTTACGATTCTTTTGAACTCCATAGGGTTACCATAAAATCTCTCTGAAATAGATGCTAAAGTATCACCTTTTTTAACTATCACGACTCTATGATGTACTTTTTTCGGGTTCTCTTTTTTTCTAGTCTCTCTTCTTTTAACTATTTTTTTGGGTTTTATTCTCTTCTTTATTGCTCTTTTTTGGGCTATTTTTTCTACAACTTTTTTCGGTTTTTCCTCTTTTTTTACCACTTTTGTTTCAGCTGTCTCTGCGACAATATTTTTTTCTGTCTCTTTTTTGGCTATTTTTGGAGGAGTATCTGTTTGTCTCTCTTCACTCTTTAGCTCTTTTTTTTGATTTACAGATTGGATAATAGTAGCAACCATTGCTTTATCTGGAGTTGTCGTCTCACTATTAGATGGTTTTAGATTAGCTACTGATTGCACCTCTTTTGTACGCTTGTCTGTAGCACTCTCGACAGAGGATATTGAGGTTGCCTCTTTGGTTTTATCTGTTGCTACGATAGCACTATTTTGAGTTGTAGTTTTATCATCTTGAAAATAGTTAAATCCCAAATAGCCCATCAGACCTATAGCCCCTATACCAAACAAGCCTACTAATATCTGTTTGGAAGAGCCACTATCCTCCTCTGCTGAATAGTAGTAGTCAAATTTGTTCTCCTCTTCGCGATTCTCGTTGATATTTCGATTATCCTGTCTATTTTGATTATTATTATAATTATGATTGTTTTCATTAGAAAAAATCTCTTCATCCTCTTTTGCTTTAGATTTTAATCTCTCCTCTTTTGCTTCTCGAATGAGACTCTCCATAAAATCAGATTTAGCATGTTTCCCTTTATTGTTAATGTCATCCATCATATTAATATCCCGTAAACTATTTTTTGAAAATTATAACATAATTCCAAGACCATAAATAATATATTCTAGTAAAATATTTAAAATCTCAATAATAATACAATTGATTTTTTGATATTTAAAACATTTATTAACCCTATAAAATATAGTTTCGAATTTTTTCCACTACTCTCTGCTTGTAATGTTATTATTATTGATTTTTATCTCTAATAATAAGCTTTTTTATAAAATTTTTGACTTCTCTTATAAAAAAGACTCTATACCACTCCACAACACCCTCTGCCCAATGTTCAGGATGGATATTTATCATGAGATAATTTGGACTATTTTTCTCATTTAATAAATCTATAATATCTCTGGTATCTCTAAATACAAAATCAAAACCACTATCGACTCTATCTCTTAGATTTGTACTCTCATTATCCCATTTGCGACTAGCATCTGTTATATATAGAATTTTTTGAAAATCTATATCAAAATACGGCTCTATATCTATCCCATATTTTTTATACTCATACCTATCCCACAGTAGGCGACTATCCCATTTTGAGGTGGGTCGTCCGTGCATAGCGATGGTTTTAATAGGATATATCTCATTTAATTTCTGTAGGTTCTCTTCAAAATCCTCTATCGCTCTTTTGTAATCTCCATTAGTCTCTGCCAAAGACTCATAGTGATAACCTATCTCATGCCCTAAATCTACTATCTCTTTAATGATTTTAGGTTTAAGTGTCTTGGGGATGGTTCTAAAATAGTAGGTAGCTTTTACTCCCATACTACTCTCTATTTTTGCCATCTCTAGTGAACTATTGGGTCTCCTATCTACATCATGACGAATCAATATAAATGGTTTTGATTTATCATATTTTGATTTATGGAACTCCTCTATTGTGATTGTCTGAAAACTGTTTTTTTTTAGAGTTGTTAGAAACTCTCTATATATTTTGTGGGTAAAATCTCTCATTATTGAAACCTTGATTGATAGTTTGGATTAGCTTTTATAATCTCTATACTCTTTGGATAGTTCTTGATAATCCAAATCATAAATGATGTTACATCTATTTTGTCTTTTAGGTAGTTCTCTCTTTTTACTATATAATCCTCTTTTGAAGCCTCTTTTATAATATCTACAGCCTTTTGAGTAGCTATCTTGCCATCTACTATTCTATATAGAAGCCCTGCTCTCTCTTCATCCTCAAAAACACCTGCACCATTTAGACTATTGACATATATTGCAGGAGTACCAACCATCGCACTCTCTGATGCCATTGTCGCCCCCTCACCTATATATAGAGAGGCAAAATAGAGTGCATTGTGAATCTTTTCGGGAGGGATAGATATTTGATACTCCATCAATTCATCAGGAAGTGTTGTCTCTGATGATATAAATAGTTTTACTCTCTTTGATAGCTCTTTGACTAGCTCTATCTTCTGTTGATAAGAGAAGCCTTTTTGACCAATATCATGATGTGCATCCCATGATACAAATCTAATAATCACATACCTCTCATCTCTCTCTATTCCCAAAAAATCGTAGATACTACTATCAGCTCTAAACCAATTGTTATGAAGATAGAAGAGTTCAATATTTCCTCTATATCTTAGGTGCTTCTCTCCAAAATCCTTTTTGAATGAGGTTGCTGTAAAGATATAGTTTGGTAAAAAACTAAGATTTAGAGATTTTTCTGTATCAGCTACTGATATTTGTGGAACTCCCAATATTTTACAGACAAGAGTAGAGTGTAGAGACATTCTATTGATTACAATATCTGGTTTAAACCTTTTTACGATAGAAGCAAATTTAATTATATCTTTTAGTAAAAAGAGGATTTTTTTAAGTAACCCTTTTTTGTTTTTTCCCAAAACTATAAATGGGAGATTATACTGCTCCAGAAGATAGACACAAATCTCTTTGTCTTTTGTAACAAAGAGTCCCTCCCAACCCTCTTTTGTCAACTCCCAATAGATATGTTTAAAGTTATGTACCTGTGCTGGATGTCCTATATCAAATATTATCTTTCTCATTTTTACCTCTTTATTAAATTATAAGGGAAATATATAAGCTCCCATATAGCAGGGGTTATATCTTCTCTATCCCAAACAGCATATTGAGTCATATCTTTTGTGGGAGTAGTTGATGTCTCTCTATATTTTCTGTTTAAAATAAGCATTATTGTGTCCAAAAGCAGATGTTTAAAATAGCTCTCTTTGTAACTATCTACTATAATGTCTCTACTGTTAACCATTTTCTCATAAATAGATATGAGAAATGGGGTTTGAGCTTTTTGAGAGATAGAGTGCCATTTCCATGTTCTAGGATTAATCTCTAATAGCTTATATCTATTATCTTTTGCATCATATTTGAACTCAACTTCACAAAGTCCACTATACTCTATCTCTTTTAATATCTTCTCTGCATCATCTTTTAACTCTGGAATCTGAACAGTTTGGGCAAATGTTGTAGCATTTCCAAAATCAACAGGGTGTTGTCTCTTTCTACGAGCAACAATATGTATATAACTCCTATCCCTATTATAATAGAAACAGGCAGAGTATTGATTGTGACTATCGCCCTCTATTATCTCTTGGACTATTATCTCTGATTTTGGGATAACTTGAGTAGCTAGTGAGTAGTTTGCCAAAAGCTCATCTCTATCCCTACAGACAAAGACCTTCTTTTTGAATTTACTATAAAATATGTGCATAACGGCTGGTTTGATAATACAGGGATACTCAATAGTACTATTTGATAACTCCTCTTTATCCTTTGGAAAGAGTGTCCAAGGGATAGGGATAGATAATCTCTTGGCAATTTTATATGTCTCTATTTTGTTATAACACTTCTCTACTACAGACCACTTATCTGTAGATACTATAAAATGACTATTTAACCTCTCTCTATTTTGACTTAGTATCTTGACCTGTAAATCACTGGTTGGGATGATAAACCAACCTCTATATCTATCTTGTAGTTCAAAATCCAAAAAAAGTTGTAAAAAATCACTACTTTTATAGAATTTTTTGCAATATTTGGAGTGTTTTGCTAAATTAAACTCATCTCTGTCAATTAAAATAACAGGAATACCCTTTTTCCCATAAATTCTAACAATGTTTAAACCTTGGATATGTCCTCCAAGGAGAATTACACCTTTTTTCATATTCTGTTCCTATATAAATTTGTTATTTTTTAGCCATAAGTCCAAGTTTATCCACTTCCAAATATCCCTAGAGCAGTTTGCTTCACCATTTAGATGTTTTTTGTACATCTCTATAGCACTCTTTGTGTTAATATATTTTTTAAATCTATCTGTTGGGTTTTCGAGTATATCCATTATTCTCTCTTGAAAATAACTCTCTCTAAACCACTCATCTTCAGGTGTTGCAAACCCTATCTTGTCATATCTAGCTCTTATCTTCTCTGGAACGATAGATTTGACACTCTCTCTCAAAATATATTTTGTAACGCCCTTTTTTATATAATTTTCATTATATAGAGATAGTGTCTGCTCAACTAACCGATAATCGAGAAAAGGCACACGGGACTCTATTGAAAATCTCATAGAGTTCAAATCCTCCCACTTAAGAAGATGCTCTAGTTTATACTCAAAGTGGTTAATCAGAGACTCTTTTAGCGATTTAGCTCCATATAGCTCCTCTGCTAGGATATTTGAGACATTATGGTTTTTATAAAAATCGCTTTGAATATATGAGAGTTTTTTGACTTTGAGTTTGATTTTGAGTTTTGAAGGCAGTAGAAAAAAGAGAAAAGCTTTGATAGCAAAAAGAGATTTTTGTACTCTTAGATAGTGAAATATCTCAGAAGAGAGTTTGATTAGAGATAACTCTTTGAGTAGCTCTTTGAAATAGAATCCATAAAAATACATATACCCTGCTAGTTGCTCATCTGCCCCTTGTCCATCGAGAGTAACTTTGACACCCTTTTTTGCTAATTTCATCACTTTATACTGTGCGTAGATACTCGTAGTGGGGACAGGCTCATCCAAGTTCTCAATAAAATCCTCCATATCCTCAAATAGAGAATCGGCTGTTGGAGTTGTATAGTTCATATTGTTTAGATATGACCTCATCTCTTCTATAAAATCACTCTCATCACCCCTTTGACCCTTCTCATATACAGCAGAGAAACTCCTTATATCTTTTATATCCAATTTTTTTGCTAATATAGATACTATGCTAGAGGAGTCCAATCCCCCACTAAGACAGACTCCTACAGGAACATCACTTCTCATTCTAAGCTTCAAAGATGACTCAAAAAGCTCCAAATAGTCACTACTATTTATATCTCTGTTTTTGTTACAGTTGCTCTTTAGGTCATACCATCTATCTAGTTTAAACTCTCCATTAGGATTCAATGTAAAACTGTGTCCATGTGGGATTTTATAAATCTCACTATAAAAAGTTCTATTGGAGTAGTCTGTTCTATTAAAAGATAGATAATCAAAAACAGCCTGTTCATTAATAGATAGAGGTGATTTGATTTCCTCTTTGAGAGCTTTTATCTCAGATGCAAATATAAAACTCTCACTATCTTTGTAATAGTAAAAAGGCTTTATTCCAAACCTATCTCTTGCACCAAAAATCTCCTTGGTTATTGTGTCATATATTACAAAAGCCCACATACCATTGAATCTATTTAGAGCATCTTTGCCCCACTCTTGGTATGATTTTAGTACAACCTCTGTATCACTACTACTTCTAAATTTGTAACCTAGCTTTTTTAACTCCTCTCTTAGCTCTATATAGTTATATACCTCTCCATTAAAGACTATCACATAGCGACTATCATCACTAACCATGGGTTGATGACCTGCTAGGGATAAATCAATAATACTCAGACGAACAAAACCTAAACCTATATTATTATCTATAAAAAGCCCCTCATCATCAGGTCCTCTATGCTTAATCTTCTGCATCATACTCTTGATACTATGCTCTTTGATAGATTTAGAGTTAAAATCTATCTTGCCTACAATTCCACACATACTATTTCACTCCTTTTATTATATTATTATAAATATCAACTACTCTCTTTGCCACACTCTCTGATTTTAGATGTAAAATGCTCTCTCTTCCTTTAGTCTTTTTGCTAAAAAGAAGAGCCTCTTTTATCCTAGAGGCTATCTCTTTATGGTCAAAACCTGTAATATAACAGCCTCTAGTCTGGGATAGTATCTCTTGGACATCACCCACATTAGTTGTAACTATAGGAGCATTACATGCCATAGCCTCTTTTATCGCATTTGGACTCCCCTCCCATAGACTTGTAAGTATAACTACGGATGAGGCATTATAATAGTACGGAATTTTTTCATGAGGTATCCCTCTTAGGTAGTGTAGTTCTAAGTTTTTATCATCTATAGATTCAAATGCCCTCTTGGCAAGTTTGAAATTTTTTACTCCTCTGTTGGGGTCTGAAGTGAATAGAATATGCTCTTTTTCTCTATCCCAACCTACCTCTTTTAGTGCTATATCTCTATCTATTGGTCTAAATATATTAATATCAACTCCATTAGAGAGGATATGTGCCTTTTTTATCTTTAGAGTTGAGTACATATCTTTTGATTTTACAATAATAGCTGACCATGATAGATAATAAAATATATAGATAATCCATCTAAAATATGGACTAGCCTTTACATCATCTCCCATTAGTGATACTATCAAGGGTTTAGCACCTGCTAGAGATGCAACTATTCCAGATAGCCAATAGTGAGCGTGGACTATATCATATGGGTTATTTTTCAACTCTGCTCTCAACTCTGATATAGAGTTTAAATAGCCTCTAATACCTTTTCCTCTAATAGTAAAGTATGTTAAATCTATATTCTCTTTTTTGAGGGATTCACCTTGACTTTTGACAATTGGACTTATCCCTGATTTACTATTTCCACTACTTACAAATAGTACTCTCATTCTCTCTTCTCCTATCTAAAGTTCCAATAGATTATCATGAGTACAAGTGTAATCATGACACTCCAAAAGAAATTTTTAAAACTTTTATCTTTTTTAAATTTAATCACCCTGTTGTCATATTTATCCAAGAACCAAAAGGCTATAATAAAGACAAAGGGCATATGTGGTAGTGATTTTCTAAGCTCCAATCCATCTATTAGATATGCCAATGCAGCCATCTCCATAAGAGTAAATATAATAAGAGGATAGAGCTTCTCACTTTTTGTTTTATATATATGAACTACTCCAAACCAAAAAGGGAATGCTAGTAGTACTCTATATACTAGACCTGATGTATAGAACATCGTCCCTACTTTGCTCATGGAGATAATGGTTGGAAGTGGGCCTATAACTTGAGAGAGAATATTGACAGTATATGTAAAAAATATCCCTCCAATCACCCCACCTTGAGTCTCTCTTGCACTAATTAATGTATCTACACCTCCTGTTGTATAGCTGTTTATCTGCTCGGTTAATGCTCCACCCATTGCTACAAATACAATAAAAATAAATATAGAAAATAGCTTTGTCCAAAAACTCCCATCTTTTGAGAGCATAGACCCCAATCCCATAGAGCCAATAATTATTCCCACAAGAATAGGTCGAAAGAGCATTATTGAGCTGATAAATAGTATAGAGACTATTAAGTATATTACATCTCCTTTTTTTAAAAAGCGATAATAGAAATCAAAAGCTACAACAATTAACATAACCATAAAACTCTCTTTGAGTCCAGTCCCATGAAAGTAGACTACAAAAGAGGATATAGAGTAACTAAGTGAAGCCAAAAAAGCATATTTTTTTGTCATAAAATTTTGGCTTATACTAAATATACTATTTGCTGTAATAACACCAACTATCAGATAAAATAGATTTAATATTAGATTTGATTTTGCAATATGATAGAGTGGATATAGAATCAATATAATTCCCAAATCATCAAAGCCCATAAAGCTTAGATAGTAGGATATGCCTTTTAAAAAGGGCATATTGATTATCCCCAATACATTGTCATGATATGTGATAGAGTCGGACTCATTAAAGAGAAAAAAATTATCCCTATAGTAATATGAGATAAAATTCTCCATAAAAATAAATACAAATAGATACAAAAAAACTTTTATTGCTAACTTATTACTATTTTTGTAAAACTCCGAACTTATTAATCCTTGAGATTGTAAAATAAGAAAATAGCTAACAAAACTAAATATTGCAAAAAAGATTACCAAAAAATACTCTCCCTCTATTTTAAAAGAGAATAGAGAGTAGAATGATATTAGTGCTAATAGATATACTCTGTTAACTAATTTAAACAATAACGCCTCCTTTAGTAAAAGCTATTAATAAAAAGATTAAAATAGATATAGCTATAATAAACTTGGTATTATAGTTAAAACTATATAGCTTCTCAGAGTGATATATATAGATATATGTTTTAAATATACCTGTTAATAGTGTTCCAATGATTACCCCCTCAAGCCCGATTAAGTACCCAAATATGAGACTCAATATATAATTTATAGCTACAGAGATAAATGTAATATACATAATATAGTGGGTTTTTCTTTTTATGATAAAACCAAATCCACCTGCTTGACTACTCTGAACAAATAGAATAGAGGCTAAAGCTACAGGAAATAGATAGGCAAAATGAATATATTTTTCTCCTGCAAATAGCATCATTATCCAATCAGATATAAAATAGGCTATTATAAAAAATATTGGTATAAATATCAAATAGAGATGAAAAAAGTTTTTTATTAGAAGTGAGCCTTTTGTACTTCTATAATTTTTCAACATCACAGGTAGAAAACCACTAGATACTGTTCCTATAATAATTTGTGGTACTCTTGCGAGTTTAGTTACCACAGCATATACTCCCAACTCATATTTACCAAAAAGTAGAAGAATAATAACTCTATCAGCCATCTGCATAAGACTATTACCTAGATAATTGGGAATAAAAGGGAGAGATATTTTAAGTAACTCTTTTAATATATCTATACCATTATCTATAAATTTAAACCTAAATATATGCTCTTTGGAGATATATAGAGAGAGCAAAGTTCCAATAAAAAGCCCTATAATTAGACCTTGTAGGTACGCTTCGACTCTCTTGTCAAAATATAAAAACAGAAGACCTGTTAACATCCCAGCTATATATGAAAATAGATTGATAAAAGAGGCCTCTTTTGCTCTCTCTTGCCATCTTAGAAAGTTAAAAGTGTGGTAGTTAATCATATTAAATAGAAGATAAAAGAGTATATATATCCAAATCTGCTTATTCAAAAGAAAAAGTTCACTTCTATATAAAAAGATAAAATGAGCTACTATTGCCAGTATCAATAGTAGAGATGAGCTGATTATTACAGTAGATACATATAAAAAAGATAACCTATCATCATCTTTGGACTCTGCTAATAGTATTGCAATACCAGAGTCTATTCCTAAAATAATTAAAATATTCAAAAAATTACTTATAACTAAAAAAAGGTCATAGATAGCAAACTCCTCTACTCCTATGCTTTTAGCTAAAAATGGAATAATTAAAAATGCTAATAGTTTATTTCCAATATTCGCGATAAGATAATATTTACTATCACTTAGACCTTTTTTTATTAAACTCATTATACTTTTTCTTTATATAAATCTTCTAAAATTTTTTTATAATCTTTTGTTAACCCAATACCTAAATTTTTATCAAACCACTCCTTTGCACTTTTGGCAATCTTCTCATATTTCTCTGGATTTTTCTCATAATCTACAAATACATTAAAAATATCCTCTACAGTCAAAATATCAACGAGAGGTGCTTTGTAAAATAGGCTCGTCTTATCCTCTACTGCACCATTTGTATGTGTTATTAACGCTACTCCACTAGCTAAGACCTCATTTGCTGTTCCACCTGTTCCTGACATGTTTTCTCTAATTTGGTCAATTCCAAAAGTCGCCTTTTGTAAACCTATCATTATCTCTTTTCTATTGCTCTTTGGCATCCACTTTATATATTTTTGAATCTCAAGCTTCTCTATTAACTCTTTGGAGTATTTAACATCTGTTCCATACTCGAAAAGAACCAAAATAGGATTTTCAAACTGAGTAACTTTCAAATATTTTGCAAATGCTTCTATTACTCTATCACTTCCCTTATTTGTACCTGTATCAGAACGCCACTCTTGCCTCGCATGGTTAAATACTACAAAATCATGCTTATCTAAAAAAGAGAATTTACTAGAGTAGATTTTTGAGTAATCCTCTCTATTATATACCATAGGAACAGTTCTATTCATAGGTTTTACACCTAGTTTATCTACAGCTATTTTATAACGACTATGATTCAAATTTACCATCAAAACCTTGGTATCTTTATACGCTTTTCTTTGAAAATAACCCAATTTATACCAGTACAAGTTTCGTAAAAAATCTTTAAATGAAGAGTTCATATCCATAACTGATATATCATACAAATCACTCCCATATGGAATAATAATATCAGAATCTATTCCAGATTTTTTGAGAAATGCACTGCTTAAACCACAAGATACTATTAAATCATATCTGCCTTTGAACTCTTTTTCTATTCTATTTTTAGGGAGAAAAAAATTATTATAAGCATCTATAGAAGTTGGAAAAGTGTGTATCCAATCCATTTTTTGAACATCCTCAAATGTATCAGCTTTTGGATTGAAATGTTCATATTTAGAGTTTGGAATAAGATAGAGGTGGGCATCTACTCCTAAGTCTCTCAAGTATCGTGCAAATGCAAAAAAATTATTATTCATATTATCAATAAGTGCAACCTTCATAGCCTAGCCCTTTAACTTTCTTTTGATTTTAATATACTCTCTTTTTTCAAACCCCTCTAATGCAACTATTGTAGTTTTTCTGTTTATATCTTTTCTAACAACTGCTCCAATTCCGATAGTAACCTTATCTGTTATATCTACTCCATCAATTATCGTTGCATTTGGTGCAATATAGACGCTATTTCCAATATTTACACTTCCACTTATATTAACTTTAGAGCAGATTTCACACTCTTTTCCAATTTTTACATTATGTGCAATATGGGTTAAATTATTTATCTTTGTCCCTTCACCTATGACTGTATCACTCAATGCTCCTCTATCTATTGTAACATTTGCACCTATCTCTACACCATCTTCTATAATGACTCTTCCTAGATGTGGAAACTGTATCATCTTCCCATCTAAATTCTCTATGTATCCAAATCCCTCTTGACCAACTCTTGTACCTGAATTGATTATAACATTATCTCCAATTATACTATTTGGATAGATAGTTACATTTGGATAGATGGTTACATTATCTCCAATAATAGACTCTTCACCGATTACTACATACTCATTTAGAATACAATTTTTACCAATTTTGACACTATTATCTATACTAGATAGGTTTGAAATATACTTATTATTTATATCTTCAAGGAAAAAATGGTTAATAATCAAAACTATTGCTAATCTAGGATTAGTAGTATATATAATACTCTTATCTTCTGATATAGGTTTAAATTGCTCTCCTACAATCAATATATTTGAGTTTAAACTCTCTATATCATAATTTGAGCTTTTAATCCAATTTATAGAGAAATGGTTATTATTATCTAAAGATGCTACATTTTTAGATATATTATTTATACTATTATCTTTTATATACAACTTCTCTTTTTTTAAAAATTCAACTATTTTATTACTATTGACTTTTATATTATTTATCAATTTCTTTTTGTTTATCATGGTAAATTAAACTCTCCTCTTTGAGTTTGATATAGTCTATTTTCTTGATATGTAGAGTCTATTGCATTAATATAATTGTTTAATAATTTACTAAAACAGACTCCATAATCTTTTTTACCATCACAAAAAAGATGGTCAGGATGTATCAAGAGTTGAATTAGTTGATTTTTAGATTTTTCAATATACTCTTCAATATTTTTTCCTCTAAAACTAAATGATGAGTCAGATATATATCTATTTTTATCAAAAATTGGACTACCATAAGCATTAATAAGTTTTGGATAATCTATATATGTTCCAGTCACAGAAGGTTGATGCATACTATATGAATAGAGCTTAATTTCTAAATATTTTTCAAATATCTCTATCTCATCCATAAATTTCTGTAGTAAAAAATCATTTTTCTGATTACTATAAGCAATTGGATCAAAATGCAATCCTATCTCAAATCCATTTTGATGCATCTCTCGAATAATTTTTTTATTTTTAAAACTAAATGGATTATACAAATCTGATGTTAATAAAATATAATAAGTAGATTTAACTCCAATCTCTTTTTCCAATTTATATAATTCATATGCAAAATCCAAAGACTCATCAACATCATGCCTTAATATTAAACCATCTGTTGTATTTATTGCATCTTTTACCAT
This sequence comes from uncultured Sulfurovum sp., assembly GCA_964606545.1. GTDB lineage: Bacteria > Campylobacterota > Campylobacteria > Campylobacterales > Sulfurovaceae > UBA1140. Next base: position 23,451 of record CAZSHP010000010.1, read on the forward strand.
AATAACTCTATTAGCTTTTTTTATAATATTCTTATACTCATCTAATGTTAAGAAATTATCCATTGTTTATCCTATTTATTATCTCATCATACTCATTTAAATCAATAAATGAATTAGTGGGAAGATGAACCTCATTTTTAACATGTGTTCTTCCAAACTCTTTATCTTTTGAGAATGTCTGATATATATTATCAAAATCATTATCTATATCATCATAATTTTTATCTATAAAGCCGAACATAAAAGGGTTTTCATCTGATATTTTTGAATATATAGAGGGTTTTTTTATATTTTTAAGTAGATAATTATAGTTCAATTTTCTTCTTTCTTTTAGTGCATCTAATTTTGGTAACCATTTTTTTAGCTCTTCATCTAAATAAGAATCCATTCTCTTATCAAAATTATACCTCTTAGTATAAGATAATATTCCACCATACTCTATTGGAAATATTTTAGGAAGAGAATATATAGTCAAGTCACCTATTGTTCCATGTAAAGTATTATCTGTTATAGAGTCAAAGGCAAAAGCACAATCTTCAACTAATGGGATATTTAATTTATTAGCTATCTCTCTTAATCTAAAAATATCTCTATTAAAAAAACCAAAAGAGTGTATTACATAAATCAATTTTGTTTTAGGAGTCAATACTCTTGATATTTTAGCATAATTAAAGAGAGTAGCACTAACACAGGTTACTACATAAGTGCTATTTGTGGTGGTTGATATATAAACTTCATCTTCAAGTGATAGTTTAAAGTGTTCCATAATAACTCTAATACCCTCTTTACCATTTCTAGTATAAGAATAGTCTCTATTAATGAGTTCTCTTAAATTATTAATACCATTACTTTTTAGTCTATCTAATATCTTTTTTTTAGAAATTTTTTTAAATTCAATCTCCCCAAGAGGCATTATCTTCATTTTATCTCCAATGTGCATTTATTTTGATATAGTTGTTCAATTATTTTTTTATACTCTTTAGCTAATCCCATACCTGCATATTTATTAAACCAATCTCTATTTTCTATAGATTTCTCTCTGTAAAAAGTTTTATTTTTAATAAATTTAGTAAAATTTTTCTCTACATCTTTTCCTCTATTTGACCTCATAATAAAAGGAGGTTTATGCCCTATTATTTGATAGTACTCATCATCTGACTTCAGAACATTTTGCATAATTATTTTACCACGAGATAAACCTTCAAATCCAACTCCACCCCAAAATTCACCTAAAACTGAATCGACTACAATATCAGCATAGTCAATAAGATTCAATATATCTTTTCTTGGCATCATAGGAAACCATTGTACATACTTATCTATTCCTAATTGAGTAATCAACTCTTTAGAAGCATCAACATCTTTTCCATATTCAAAAAGAATTAATATAGAGTTAATATTCTTATTTGCTTTTATAAATTCGTTATATCCTATAATCAATTTATCAGAACCTTTTACTCCCTCTTTTTTTTCATACTCTTCAATTAAATCTTTCCAATAATGTCTTGTATGTGAAAAGATCACAATATCTCTATTTAACATAGGAGCCAAATATTTAGGATTTGGTTTGACTGTTATTTTTTCTTGATTATAAATCATCATTAAATATTGTTTGATAAGTTTATCTTCAACTCCTAATTTGGAGATAGAGTCCTTTGTCATATTCATTATTCCTGATGCTATTATCTTTGTGGTATTATACTTTATCCCTTCAATCTGTTTATTGATAGTATACATACGAATAGGATATTTTATAATATTTTTAAATTGAAACTTCTCATTAATAGTCAATTCAATATGGTCAGAATATGGAATAAATATATCAAGTTGATAGTTTAATTTTCTAAATAGAGCAGGTGCTAAACCAAATCCAATAAAAAAATCATACTCTTCAAGCTCTTTTTTTATCGTTTCGATATTGGCTAAAATCAAACCTTTTCCACTACTCTCCACCGATATATAATGTATATAATCTTGATACTTATCAATCTGATAAGTATCATTTTCAGGCATAAAGTGTTGATACTCATTTTGGTACATAAATAGATGTGTATCTACATCTAAATCTCTCAAATATCTCATTAAAGAGAAGAAACAGTTATTCATATTTCCAATTAATGCTACTCTCATTCTAATTCCTCTTCCTTCCAATAATATGTGTGCCTAAAAGAGCCTACTGCTCCAAAACTCTCTTTAAATTTAAATATATTCTCTTTTCCTACCATGTTGACAGAAGATGTACCAAAATCAAAATAGTCAAAACCATCCTCTTTTGCCTTTAGGATGGTTTTGTAGATTATTAGACTCATAGCTTGTGTATACTTATATTGCTCATCACTACATAGATAGAAACTCATTATATTTTTTTCATTTAAATTAAAAACTCCTATAGCTGCTATAGGAGTTCCATTTAGATAAGCTATATTAAAATATATATCATTAGGAAATTTTTGGGTTAAGTAATTTATCTCCTCTTTGGTATGTGTTGGTGATACACCATGTTTATTAAATGTCTTATCCATTAAAGACCAAAAATCATCAATAGAAGAGTAAAATTGGGTTTGAATATCCATTTTTTCTGCCTTTCGTACCATATTCCTTAGTTTTGAAGTAAATACTCTCTTTTCTAAATCATCCTCTTTTAAACAGACGATGCTACTAATATCAGAGTTTATTATTTTAAAATCCTGCTCTAGCATTGAAAAATTAAGCGTTTCACTAAAAGATTTATAATAAATCTGTAGTGAAGGTGTAATAATAACAGTTTTTATTTTATTTTCACGTAAAAAAACTTTTAATAACATTATAATCTCTTTAGAATTAGAATATGTTAAAATATTTTGAAAAATAAATCCACCATAACTTGCACCATAGGGTGACTTTGCTATCTTCTCTCCATTTTCGATACTAATAGCAAGAGGCATTATTCCAAATAGTTTTTCTCCTTTGAATACTCCTAAATGGTACTCATAAAATCTACTCTTGTGATAAGATAAAAAATCAGGATGATGAAATATTGTCGCTCCATTGGCTTCTTTTAAAAAATTAACCCATTTTTTATAATCTTTTTCACTATTTCTATCAATCTTCTCTATAGTAAATCTACTCATATTACCAATACCTCTCATCTTCAAAAGATAATCCACAATATTCACTCTCTATAAAGTGCTTATACTCTGTTTTTCTCAACCCTATTCTATTCGCCTCAACCATTCCCTCTGCAACTTTAAAACTAGCAGTCTGTAAATCTATCAGTGCCATACTATCGACATAGTCTGTTCTATAACTCATAAACCCAAATGGAGCGGGACTATTAGGTATATGGGTAAACTCTACCTCATCAAAATCTACATTTCCACAGATATGGATAACTCTTTTGTTTTTATCTAATCTCCACTTATCTATATAAGCATCTCTATCACCAATTATAAATTTTTGATTTTTATGCTCTGCTACTATAAATATATCATAATCATAATCGGTAAATTTTTCAGAATAGTTATCAGTAGATTTAGCTATATATCCATTTTTAACTAATACTCTCTCTATAGGTTCAGTAAACTCTTCACTCCCTAAGATTAGAATTCTCTGATTGGAAAAATGGGTAATTTTCCAATCAAGTAGTAGATATAGAGCCGTAATTCCAATATAATCCATAGTCATTAATCTACTATCATGCTCATCTGTACCATAGACTTTAATCCCCTGTTTATACATCAAATCCATATCTATATCTGAACTTCTAAACTCCCAAGGTTCATACATTAGAGTAATAACTGAATTGCTATGAATATACTTCAATATCCTCTCATCTATTGGTCTAACAAATCCACTATTTGTGACAATATCAACTCTATCCTCTATCTCCTCTAATGACTCTATAATTTTTATATTGCTTTTTCTATTTGTTTTAAAATACTCTATATAATTACTCTTTATATCATCTATATTACCATAGCTCGTATTTTTAGCAAGAGCATATATCTTTTTAGCTCCTGCTTGTTCAGCAATAATCGCAGTACATCTATAATCACCTGTAGAGGCTTCAGTTAGTACTATCTTGTCTTTTAGATTTAGATTGAATTTTTGAATAGAATATTTTATCTTATTTAGCACTATATTCCCCTATTTTTGAGGTAATGTACTCAATATCAACCCCATTATAACAAGGAAAAGTGATGCTATTTTTCTCCAAATATAGTGCATTTGATTGAACATCATTATATTTGTTTCTATTGTAGGTTATGCTACTTAATGAGTAAGTCCCCAATGTTGTCTCAATTCCATTTTTCCTCAAATAGAGTACCAATTCATCTCTATCCATAGTAAAAGGAACAGTAAATACAAGTGATTGGACATTATGTACAATATTGTCTGCTATCTTTTGAACCTTAAATCCTAAGGGTTCGAGTCCCTCTATATATTTTTCTCTTATCTCATTTCTTGATTTTACAATCTCATCCAATTTTTGAATCTGTTTTATACCCATAAGAGATTGAAGCTCCGATAATCTATAGTTATATCCAAAATCTACAAACTCGAATTTACCATCAACTACTTTTGCTCCATGATTTAGTTTTATATCAAAAAACTCTGCATACTCATCACTATTAAATGTGATAGCTCCACCCTCTCCAGTGGTGAGAAGTTTTCTTGGATGAAAGCTAAAACATGTAATATCAGCTATATTTCCACATTTGATACCATCTTCGCTACTACCCATAGCACAAGCTCCATCCTCTATTAGTGGTAAATTATATTTATTGCAAATTCTCTGTATCTCCGTTGCTCCTGCTGGACTACCCAACCCATCTACAAAAATAACTGCCTTTGTCTTCTCTGAAATCTTACTCTCTAACTCTTGGGGTAACATATTGTATGTCTCTAATGAGACATCAGCAAAGATAGGAGTAGCTCCTAAATCCTCTACAACATTTGATGTAGCAGGAAAAGAAAAATCTGAAACAATAACCTCATCACCACTTTTTATATCAAATAGCTTCAAAGCCATAGTTAAAGCTGTTGTTGCTGAGGTGGTCAAGTAGGCATACTTTGCACCTGTATATGAGCTTATCTCTTCTCTAAATTGCTCTACAAATTTACCTTTTGTAAACCAACCACTATCAAAAATCTCCCTAAATTCACTCTCTACCTCATCAAAAGATATATATGGTTTTATTAATTTAATCATCTTATAGACCTCTCCTTCTATTTACCTGCTCAATATGTGAACTTCTCCACTCAATTAGCTTCTCAAGACCTCTATCTATCTCAATCTCATAGTTAAAATTTAACTCTTTGGATGCTTTTTGTATATCTGCAATTCTACTTGTTACAAACATCTGTTCAGCCTCTTGGTATATAATATCCAATTTACTTCCTGTAATATCCAAGAGAGTCTGTGTCAAATCCTTGATACTTGTCTGTTTTCCTGTAGCTACATTAAAAAAATCATCTGTAGCATCTGATTTCATTGCACATACATTAGCTCTTGCAATATCAGATACATAGATAAAATCATAAGCCTGTGAGCCATCTCCATATACTATTGGAGATAATCCTTTGTCGATTCTATCAAGAATTTTCATAATAATAGCGATATAAGTCCCTTTGTAATCCTGTCTAGCTCCATAAGCATTAAAATATCTAAGTCCAACATAGTTGAGTCCATATCTATGATAAAAGGATTTACACATATGCTCCCCTGCTATTTTGGATGCTCCATAAAATGTCTGATTGTTATATGGATGCTCCTCTGTCATAGGAAGCTCAACAGCATTTCCATAAACAGAAGCAGAAGATGAGTAGATTAGTTTTTTGACATTATGTCTAACACATGCCTCTAATACATTAAAAGTACCCTCTATATTTACATGATATGCGTTTCTAGGATAGTCATAACAGTGTAAAAGCCATAATGCAGCGAGATGAAAAACAAAATCCTTGCCTTTTACAGCCTCATCTAAAATATCTGTTTGAAGTATATCACCTCCAATATCAAAAATCTTTACTCTATCATCTTTTAGTGCCTCTTCAAGATTCTCATGAGTTCCTCTACTAAAGTTATCATAAACAACAACCTCTTTGACATCCTCTCGTAATAACTCTTCTACCAAATGAGAGCCTATAAACCCAGCTCCACCAATAACCAATACTCTACTACCTTTTATATCTTGCATCTATTTTTCCTTTTTATTTATTCATATTTTTATCAGCCTCATAGAGACTCTTTAGTAATCTTATTGCTTGGCCTGGTCCAGAGATTGACTCTTTTTTCTCCAATATACACTCCAAAAAATGGTCTAAACTATTATATAGAGCATCCTCTTCGGGTATATATGGAACAAACAAATCTCCCTCTCTGATTTTCACCGCATAATCTTTATATTCAATATTTTCACCTGAAATAACATTAACTCCTTTATCATAAATCATAAGCTTTTCGCCAATTTTCATATCATCAAAAACTACCATCTTTTTTGTACCAACAACTACAAATCTTCTCTCTTTTAGTGGAGAAATCCAACTAGATTGAATATGAGCAATAAATCCTTTATATCGAAGAGATAAAAATACTAGTGTCTCTTTTGGATTATATATCTTCTCTCCAACAGCACTAATATAAAATGGCTCTTGTCCATCTGATAGATAATCTATAATGGATAGGTCATGTACTGCTAAATCCCACATAGAGCTTACATCTTTTTTTATTTGACCTAGATTTAATCTTATAGCATCCATATATAAAATATCTCCTAACTCATTAGAGTCTATTATAGATTTTATTTTTTGAACTATAGGATGAAAAATCATAATATGGTCAACATGAATAATTAATCCTCTCTTTAGAGCCAACTCTTTTAACTCCTCTGCCTCTTCTACAGTTGATGTGAATGGTTTCTCTATATATATATGTTTTCCTGCCAAAAGAGCCTCTTTTGCAATCTTATAGTGTCCACTTGTCTCAACGGCTATAGCAATAGCATCAATAGAGTCATTCTCCAAAAGAACTTTATAATTAGACTCATATTGTACTTGTTCAATATAGATGTTTTTTGCCCTTTCTATTCTTGAATTACTATAATCACAAATTGTAACTAGGTTGTATCTCTTGTTATTAAATAGATTTTTTGCTACATTAGGTCCCCAATAACCAAATCCAATTAACCCTATATTAATCATACTCTCTCCTACTCTCTATTTTATTTCCTAACTTATCAATATAGCTGTAGTGTTTAGCAGGGTTTCCCATAACTAGGCTATATGGTTCAACACTCTTGGTCACAACGCTACCAGCTGCAACCATTGCATACTCTCCTATCTCAATACCACATACAATAGTAGCGTTTGCTCCAATACTTACACCTCTGTGAATAACTGTAGGTGTAATTTTCCACTCATGATTAAAAGCTCTAGGAATCTTATCATTGGTAAATGAGACATTTGGACCAACAAATACACCATCTCCTATAGTTACCCCTTGATATATGGAGACACTGTTTTGTATCTTGCAGTTATTTCCAATTTTTACTTTTGTATCAATATAAGTATCTTTTGAGATTATAGAGTTTTTGCCTATACTACTCCCTTCTCGTATTTGAGCATTTATCCATACTTTTGTATTTTCTCCTATTGTTGCGTTTTTGGATACATCTGCTGTGGGATGTATAAATATATCAGCCATCAAATTACTCCTTGTTTTTATTTATTTCATCAACTACATACTCAGCAAATGCAAAAGAGCATGTAAATGCAGGGCTTACTGCGTTTAGAATATGTGTTGAGTTATTGGTATGTTCAACTACAAAATCCTGAATTAACTCATTTGTAGTAGTGTTCAAAAGTTGAGCTCTAATTCCAGCAGGAATTGGAGCAAAACTTTCTCCGATATTATAGACCATATCTTTTGCTTTAGCTATAAAAATCTTTTTATTATAGTTTTTCATCTCTGAAATAGCTAAATCTCGAAAATTGAAAGAGTTAAGCAGAAAAAGTTTACTTGCATAGTAGAGTATTTTTATCATTTCATAAAAATTAAAATTCTCAACTCCTCTATAGTTCTCTCTCCAAAATGCAGGAATAGCCGTTGGACCTATTTTTATACTTCCATCAACAGTAATAGTATAGTGTACCCCCAAAAAGGGGTTAGCTAGATTTGGGACAGGATAGATATTTGTTTTTATATCGCTCTTGTTTTCGCTATATTTTAGATATATTCCTTTAAATGGAAGCATAGTATAGTTTTTGGCTAGTCCAAACCTTTTGGCTATTTTATCAGCATAAGCACCTGCACAATTGATAAGATAATCATATTTTAACTCATCACACCTATTAAATGGAGTATTGAAATAGAATTCTACTCCCATTTTTTCTAAGACATCTTTTAGTTTAAAACAGACCTCTTTAGGCTCAACACTAGCTGTGGTTGGAGAGTAGAGGGCTTTTTTATAGGTTTTGATATTTCTATCTATCTTTTTAACCTCATCACTATCGATAATAGATGTCTCTACACCATTAACCTCTGCTCTCCTTTGAAGCTCATAAAGCCCCTCTAGTTCACTCTCATCTTTGGCAATAACTATCTTTTTTGTATTATTAATAAAAATATCATTAGCAGAACAGAACTCTCTCATCTTCCTATTGCCATCTACTGTAAATTTTGCCTTTAGACTATTGGCACTATAATAGAAACCTGAGTGTAAAACTCCACTATTTCTACCACTAGCATGTTTTGCAACTTCGCTCTCTTTCTCCACGATAGCAATAGTTATAGTAGGATTACGCTTTTTTAACTCAAAAGCAACTGTCATACCAATAACTCCTGCTCCAACTATTAGATAGTTATATTGAGATTTTTTTATACTCATGAACTTCTAACTCCTTTAAATAGTAGAGCATTTAGAAATTTGAAAAAATAGCTAATATCAGTTGAGTTTCCTCTCTTCTCATATCTCTCTATATATTTTTTCTCTGATTCAATTATCCCCTCAAAATCTTTGGGTCTATCTATATAGTAGGGTGGAATTAATCCAGGTTTGTATCTATTTCTTATCTTAACAAACTCCTTTGGGTAAGCATTTAGCATTACATCACTCAATGGTCTAAAACCAATCAATTTTAAATCTCCATTAAGTAGATTAAAAATCATAGGTAGCTCATCTAACCAATATCTTCTCAAAAATTTGCCTATTTTTGTGATTCTAAAATCATTTCTAATTGTACCATCACTATTCAAACCATTAGTATTTACAACAAAATCTTGTAGATACTCTGCATATGGTTGCATTGTTCTTAGCTTATAAACATAGATTCGTTTACCACCTTTGCCTGTTCTTGGTAGTTTTATTAACCATGAATATTTTTTATCAGAGATAGCCTTTACGCTCTTTTGTTTAGCTATATTTACTATTGACCTCTGACCCATCTCCATTAGATTCATAATTTTGAATCCATAGTAGAAAAAATGACCATAATATAAGCTTTTGTCTTTTTGAATTTTTAACTCAATACTGTCCCCTATACTCAATCCCCTATTTATCTCTTCTAATAATTTCCCTATATTTGAAGCATTACAATATACTCTTAATATCATATTTTTTTCCTTTTTTATCTTAAACTCTATTCTAATTCTAAATGAAAAATATTTTTTAAATCAATAATAGTGCTATCTATATTTAGATATTTACCTCTATTGACGATTTTGGCAAAAATGGTATCTTCTCTAATGTATACCCATATATAATTTTTATCCCCATCTCTGCCTTTATTTAAAATTGTCTGATACTCTCTGCTACTAGTACTATCCGTCATTGGATAAATCCAAGCAGATATAGTAAAATCAGATTTAAATAATAGATTTGATTTGTATTTAATAAATCTATTACTCTTATCAATAAGTGTTGTCTTTAAATCGAATTGTTTTTTTCCTATTAAGTTATCATCTATCCCCTTTTTTATGCTATTTTGATAGAGTGTTTTAATTTTTTTGGAATCTAAAATAGAGTTCCAAATGGTTAATTTTATCTTTCCATTAAACCAGTGTGCTATACCTCTATAACCACCTACAAACAAATCATCACTATTAGATTCCAAAATACCAAACCCTACATATCTCTTCTCTACCCTCTTTTCCCCATCAATATAGATAGCAATAGTCTCTATATTGCTATCATATGTAATTACAATATGATGCCAATGGTTTTTTATACTGTGAGATTTACTAAAGAGTGGTTTTTTATAAATATCTGTAGTTGAAGATGTATTTATATAGTTGGTTTTGTTATTATAAAGAAGATTTTTTTCTAAGATAAATTTATGTTTATGTTTAGATTTTTCACTATTATTAATACCATATCTTTGATTATTAATGATAATATTATCTCTAACAGTGGTTTTATAGCTATCTTTGCTACTTTTTTTGCCTTCATATATAATGCCATCACGACTACTACCCTCTATAATATTATTTTCTATTAGTGTATTGTTAAAACCATCTATTCTTATCCCCCCATCCAAGTCTATATCTTGGTTATTATAGGAGATAGTGAGATGTTTGATATGATAGATTATATTGTTGTAGATATGTACACCTGTTCTTTTATAATTACCCTCTCCTGCATCTAAAATAACTCCTCCTGCTTTGCCATATATGAGGTTATTAAATATTTTTGCACTCTCTATAGGGGAATTTTTATTTTCAATCAAAATTCCCGCATAACCACTAACTCTCTTTCCCAAAGAGTTTCCAATTATGTTTCCATGTATAGAAAATTTATTACTATTTTTAACTCTTATGCCACAATTTGTTCTTGTACTATAGATACTATTATCATAGATTTCAAAATCAGTAACATTTACAAAACAGACTCCTTCATGACCAGAATCTCTAATCTCATTATTGTAGATTTTTGAATTTATAGATTTTCTAATATTTGAACCTGTAAATCGTATAATGTCCCATTTGCTCTGATTTAGAGACATGTTATGAATTTTTATATTAATAGGGTTATAAAAATGTATTAGAGGAAGATAAGTAGTCCCTGTAGGCTCACTCTGTACCCCTCCAGTAATTTGGAACCCTGCAATCTCAATATTGGAAATAGTACTATTTTCATCTCCATAGACCGTCCATTTTGAGACACCTCTTTGACCTATTATAGGTTTAAGTTTAGGCCATTTTGCATTATCTTTTAACTTTAATAAAACAGATGAATCTCCTTTTAATTTGGTATTGTTTGGCATTAGAATAGGTTCATCAATAATACAACTTCCTGCTCCTTTGATATAGACTGTTGTGTATTGAGAGTTTTTTGCTATATAATTTAATGCTTTATTTATTGTTTTTTGGTCAGATTGACCATTGCAGTTATATTTTTTGCTACCATTTATTGAGATGTAAATGGTATTTGCTGAATCAACAAATATAATTATGATAGTTAATATTAATACTAAAATTGATATAGAGCATCTCCATATTATTTTATTCTTTTTCATAATTTAATATCCCTTTTAAAATTAGTTCTATTTTAATTTCTATTTATAGAACCATTCATAATTAATCCTACATTTTTCAAATTATATTTAATTGTTAAATCTTTTAATTTGGAGATATACTCTTTTTTTGAGTAGCCTTTTTTTAGAATAAAAAGGTTAATATCGCTATACTCTATCAAAGGAAATGTATCTGTAAATGAACCAATAGAGGTGGTATCAACAAAGATATACTCATACTCCTCCCTCAATTTAGAGAATAATATCTCTAATCTTTTTGATAATATTAGTTCTGATGGATTTACTGCGTTAGAACCAGCTGGAATAACATCCAAATTTGGTTTTCTTGTTAAAAAAATAATATCGTATATATCAATAACTTCATTTAGATAACTACTAATTCCCATCTGATTATCAATATTAAAATACTTATGTAGGGTAGGATTTCGTAGGTTTAAATCAATAATAATCGATTTAGCTTTGGCTAGTTGAAATATGGCACTTAAGTTAACAGCAACGGTACTCTTCCCCTCTTTCTCTACAGAGGAGGTTATTAAAATTATGTTGGATTTCTTATGTTTGGATAAAAATTGTAAATCTGTTCTCAATTTTCTATAACTCTCTGCAAAAATAGATTGTGGCTCTTCAAAGACATTTATTTTTTGATTTTTCTTTTTTTTACCTTTTAAAAAGGGGATTTCAACACAAAACAGCCATTTTTTAGGATATTTTATATCTGTTATATCTCTAATAATACTACTAGATTTACTAAAAATAGCCACAAGTATAACACCCATAATAAAACCTAAAAATAGAAAAGATAGTACTAACATTGAGCGTTTGGGTTTGATAGGTGATTTGGGAAGATAAGCTTTTTCGATAATTTTATAGTCTGAAGTCGATGCTACATTTATTATTTTTTTTTCAGATTTGTGTTTTAATAGATATATATATAGTTTTGAGTTTACATCATATTGACTCTTTAGATTGATTAATGTCATCTCTTTTTTGGGGAGACTAAGAAGGTTTTTTTCGTACTCTTTTTTCTGTTTTTTTAAGCTTGATATTTCATCTTCAATTGATGATTTTAAGTTTTTTGTATTTTGCAATATATTGCTTTTAATAAAAGCTATCTGATTATGAATTTTTATCAATTTAGGATATTCGTTATTATATTCTATCTTTAATGCCATATCTTCTAATTTTAGTTTATGCAAAGAGTTGAGTTGTATCAATATCCCATCATCTCCTAATTTGGCTAAAATAGTTACTATAGAGTTGAAATTCTCTCCATTATAGATTAGTTGTAATGCTTTATTTATTAATGTTCTTTTTAGGTTATTTTCTGAAATCTTCACCTCTATATCACTTAACTTATTAATCATTGTACTAGATTGTGCTGATACATTGATAATATTATTTTTTACTTTGTAATTCTCTAACGCTTTTTCAGATTTTTTTAGCTTATGTTTGACATTTTTCAACTGTTTTTCTATAAATGTCAAGATTTTATTACTGATTTTATCTTTGCTTTTTTGTCCCTCTCTTAGAAATATCTCAACTAAACTGTTGACATAATCTACAGCTCGTTTAGGGATGGTATCTTCGTATGAGATTTGAACCAAAGAGGTATCTTTATTTAACTGTTGAATATTTAGTCTACTACTTACAACCGACTCATAGATATTACGGCTATTTCCATTGATTCTAAAATAGATTGGTTGGTCAATATCTTTAATCTTATTTATAGAAAGCTCAAAATAGTCTGTTTTTATACTATTTCCAAAAGCATATATTTTATTATCTAAAGTTAGTAATTTTTTTTCTAAAATATGATTGAGAAATTTATCTTTTTTTGAGTTTTCTATCTCCAAAGAGTAACTATTTTCATTTGGAATAATTTTTATATTTACTCCCAAAATTTTATTATTAAGAACTTTAATTTTATTAATGGTTATAGGTATCTCTTCAGCATATAGTTCATGCTTTTTATATTTCTTTTCGATAAAAAATTGTACTTGAAAATTTATTTTTTCAATAGCTTTTTTGTTAATTTCATAGGTCTTTAATATCTCTATCTCTTTATTAATCTCTTTATTTGTTGAGTAGAAAGCATTTTGAAGTAAATCATCTGAGGCTATATTACTTTTTTTGCTGTTAGATTTTATTTCGATAATTGAATAGGTACTATAGATATAAGGTTTAGAATATAAGTACAGATTGGCTAAAAATAGAAATAATAAAGAAGTGAAGATTATAAAAAATTTATATCTATTTATTAAATAGAGTAAATCTTTTAATTCGAATTCATTTTCATACTCATCTTCTTTAAAGTTTTCTAAATTATTCATAAACACTTTCCTTGATAAGATAAAATTTAAATAGTAATAGATGAAGAGAGTAATAGAGAATATAACTATTAGTACTCTTTAAAAAAAATTACAAATCATTATTGAATATCATGTCAACATTCTACACTATATATTATAAAACTTATTTTAATATATATATACAATAAACAACAAATTTTGTTTTTTATTGAAATAAGTGGTTATTATATAAATAATTTTAAACATTTAATTAAGATGAGAATTTCAAACTATTTTTTATTAAAAATTTTGCTATAATATCTCAATGAAATATACAGAAAAACAGATAGAGAAATACCAACGACAACGCTACATTAACTTCTTGGAGAAAGTGACAAAAAATCTTTTTAGAATGTTTCGCAATAAAAATACGACACAAGAGCAGTTCTTAAAAAAATTTGAGGAGTTGAAAATAAAATTGGATGAGCAGAGAGATATACAATTAAACTCGGAATATCACCACCAGATGAAAGCGTACATAGAGAAGCTATACTCTGAGTGTCAATATGAGTTTAAACTCGATGATATTAGAGAGATTAATATGACTCATCTCAATAGATTACAAAAGCTAAAAAACTCTAGCTCTTATAAAAAAGATAAACACAAATCTCATAGTAAAAATCAGGATTGGGGTTAATGGTTTTTTGAGCTTTTTGGAAGTAGTAGTTAATTATTAATCCTTGGTTTCTAGGAGTATAATATCATAATATAGAGACCTCCTCTATCATCTCAATTCCGAACTTTTTTAAGACTCTCTCTTTTGCTAGGTCTATAAGATATTTGGCATCTTCAAAAGTTCCTCCACCATGGTTAACTAAAAAATTTGCATGAATTTTACTCCACTGCATAGCACCACAATAAGTACCTTTTAGTCCAACACTCTCTATGAGTCTCCCTGCATAGTCTCCTTTGGGATTTTTAAAAGCCGAACCAGCACTAGCTATTTTAGGTTGGTTAGAACGAAGAGAGATTAGCTCATCAAAAAGTCTATTATCAAATCCTCTTTTGATTTGAAATTTAGCATCTGTAACCACTCCTCCTAGCTTTGCAAAACGATACCCATGCTCTATATTATCTTTTTCTATCCATATACCATCTATCTGAATAGAGTCCAAAATATTAAAAATCTCATAACTCTTGACTCCTGCATTCATAGCTATCACTCCACCCAAAGAGCCTGGTAGTTTAGATATAAATTCAAATCCTGATAAATTATTTCTCTTTGCAAAAGATACTATCTTGCCTGTTGGAGTTGCACATCCTATTGTTAAGATATTACTATTTAGCTCTATATAGGAGTACTCTTTGGATAGCATCATCATAGCAGGAGGGGTAGGTGATACTAAAAGATTGTTGGCATGACCAATAATAACTCTATCATTTGGGATATTGTCACCTCTTTGTAACATCAACACCTCAACAGGTTGTCCTATTTTAATACTTGAAAATTTAGAAAAATTTATACTTTTTAAAAACATTTTTTACTCTTTTTTGTTAAAATATACTACAATTTTATTTTTTTTTCATTTTATATAAGTATAATATAGTGTCATTAATACTTTACTTTAAAGGGATTTTATGAAAATCAATAAAATAGTTGTTATAGTTATACTTCTAACTACTATTGTAGTGCTTATACTATCATTTAAACATCAAGAGAAGATTACAAATAACAAAAAAATTGTTATACCTAAAATTGTTATTCCTAAAGTTACTACTCCTGAACCAACTACTCCTAAAAAAGAGGATGAACTATCACAAATTGTCTCTAATCTACAAGCTATAATAGAAGAGGATGAAAAAGATATAAAAGAGGATGAACCCACAGAGGATGAGATAAAAAATATATTATCTAAATTAAAAACATTGAAACAGAGAGAAGAAAAGGAGGAGGAGAATATAACTATACTAGAGCAACCTCAGAAAATTGCTCAAAAAAAGGCTATAAAAAGTAGTGTTATTAAAACTGCAGATAGTAAGAATAAAATTGTCAAAAAGAGAAAAAAATGTGAAAAACCCAAAGAGGTTATAATATACAAAGAGATAATTGTAGAGAAAGAACCTAGAAAAAAGGAGCCAATAATTACAGAGGAGGAGTATAGAAGAAAATTAGCCGAAGAGTCGAAAATAGATAGGGAGATAGCCTCTCTATCTATGGTTAGAACAGTAGATATAGATATAGAACAGAAGATAAGAGAGGGTAAAGTAGAGAGACCCACTACACCAAAACCTATAATAGAGGAGGAGACTATATATGTATCAACTAGTGATGATAAGATAGAAGAGGATATACCTTGGGCAGAGTTAAAAGAGATAGATGAAAAAGTTGATGGAATCTTTATAGAAGAGAATATAAATTAAATTTTGG
>CAZSHP010000011.1:0-36741 GCA_964606545.1 uncultured Sulfurovum sp.
TGACACAATTTGATGCCAAAACTAGATTTGATTTTATGGTGGCTAAGGCTAATAGGGCTAGAGGATTGGAGTTATTGGATAAGTTGGATAGGGGTTGATATTTTATAATATATTTCACTTAAAACAAGGACATCAATAACTTTATTTTTTATGTAAAATTATAGTAAGTTTTATCTTGTTTTCAATACAATGTTATCTAACAAAAATAGGAGCTTATATGAGTGAAATAATTCAATTGATTAATAGCTTTTTTGAAAATATCTTGTTATTTGATATTTTCTTTGGACTAATAGATGGAGCAAAATTACCATTTGTTGTTGCATGGTTGATTATGGGGGGAGTATATCTTACTTTCAAGATGGGTTTTGTCAATCTTCGGATGTTAGGTCACTCACTCCAAATTGTAGCAGGAAAATACCACACCAAAGATGACAAAGGGATTATTAGCCCCTTTCAATCACTAGCAACAGCACTATCAGCAACTGTGGGGATAGGTAATATAGCCGCTGTCTCTATCGCTATCTCTTGGGGTGGTGCAGGGGCGGCTTTTTGGATGATAATGGCAGGTTTTTTGGGTATGACTCTAAAGTTTACAGAGGTTACCCTCTCGGTAAAATATAGAGAGTTTCTACCTGATGGGACTATTATGGGTGGAGGTATGGAGTATCTCTCTAGTGGATTAGCACAAAAAGGTTTTGCAAAAACTGGTAAGTATCTAGCTCTTATGTTTGCGTTTTTTATGATGTTGGGGGCTATTGGAGCAGGTAATACCTTTCAAGTCTCTCAATCATTGGGCATTATGCAGGGGCAGTTTCCTATTTTTGAGACCTATCCATATGCCTTTGGGATAATCCTTGCTATTATTGTGGGGTTTGTTATTATTGGTGGTATCAAGAGAATAGCACATGTAGCAGAGGCGATTGTTCCTTTTATGGTTGTCTTTTATATTGTTATGGCTCTGTGGGTATTAGGAACTCATATTACTGTTATCCCTGATGCTTTTGCACTGATTTTTAGAGAAGCATTTAACCCTACAGCCGTAGCAGGTGGTATGTTTGGAGCAATGGCACAAGGTTTCCAAAGAGCAGTATTTTCAAATGAAGCAGGACTTGGTTCAGCAGGTATCGCTCACGCTCCTGCTAGAGTAAAATACCCTATTAGACAGGGTCTAGTCTCGCTCTATGAACCGTTTGTTGATACTATTATTGTCTGTACAATGACTGCATTAGTTGTTATTATTACAGGTGTATATGCAGGTGGAACACCAGAGCTACAAGCCTTTATAGATGCTAAACAGGGAGCAAATCTAACCTCTGCTGCGTTTGGTTCAGTTGTCTCTTGGTTCCCATCGATTCTTGGTTTTGCAATCTTCTTGTTTGCATTCTCTACTATGATTTCATGGTCATACTATGGTGAGAGAGCATGGGTTTATCTATTTGGTGTCAAATCATCTATTGTGTTTAAACTAATCTTTTTGGCTTTTATTGTGATTGCTACAGTAGTAGATACGGGTACTATGGTCGATTTTAGCTCTATTCTATTTTTGGCTCTTGCTCTACCCAATATCTTTGGATTGCTTGTTATGTCAGGTGATGTCAAAAGGTATCTGCATGAGTATATGACCAAGTTAAAATCAGGAGAGTTAGATAGAGAGTCGATTCGATAACTAATGTTATATCAAGAAGTTTAATATAGATGAAGCAAATTGGACTTTTTCAAAGCCCAATTTACTCCTATATTGATATTATCTATTCACAGGTACTACAACCACCACAAGAGAGAGTATAACCATCTCTACCTGCACTATTCTTTTTATTTTCAATAACCGTAACGGTATTAGGATTACAACCTACAGTCAAACTCGCATGAGCAGGAAGAGTTGATTCTATTACAGTTACAGTAGCTTCGCCTACAGCTACATCATCTATACAATAAAAACCTGTACTTGTTGTTTTTCCTGTTTTTACATTATTGTTAGAGTCTTTAACAGATACAACTATTCCACATGTTCCCTTTTCTGTATCGTCTTGTTTACCATTATCATTTTTGTCATTAAAAACAACACCACACACTTTACCTACAGGAGGTTTTGGAAAAATATAACCATCTCTACCTGCACTATTCTTTTTATTTCCAATAACTGTAATATCAGTAGGATTAGTTCCTACAGTCAAATCTGCATTGGCAGGGAGAGTTGACTCTTTTACAGTTACAGTAGCTTCACCTACAGCTACATCATCTATACAATAAAAACCTGTACTTCTTGTCTCTCCTAATTTGGTCTCTTCATTAGCATCCAAAACAGATACAACTATACCTTTTGTTCCCTCTTCTCCATCATCTTGTTTACCATTGTTGTTTTTATCATAAAAGACAACTCCACACACTTTTCCAGTAGAAGGTTCAGGAAGTCTACAAAGAGTATTACCTGTTTTTGCAGATACTGCAGAGACCAATGTGAATTCACCAACTTTCATACCTGCATAGAGAGGTTTGGAACAGCTTGTATGAATATAGGCATCATTAATATAAATGCTGTTATCCATTTTTCCGTTGCTTTGATAAGTAAAAACTTCACCAAATTCAATATATTCACTAAAAAGTTGACCACCTTTTTTACCAGTGATATTAACAGTTTGACTAGAACCATCATTTCTAAATGTTATTGAACTCAATCCACCCTTGCATGGTGTACAGCTATTTTCATGACATTCTCCTGAACCACCAGAACCACCTGATTTTCCTGATTTACCATGATGACCATGTTTTCCTGATTTGCCATGATGACCATGATGACCATGTTTTCCAGACTTCCCTGATTTTCCTGAGTTCCCATCATCTCCATAACAATCATAAGAGTGTCCATGCTTTCCTGATTTTCCACTATGTCCTTTTGCTGATATTATTGACGGTGCAAATAGTACGAGAGAAGCAATAGCTATCGTACTTAAAAAAAATTTAATATTTTTCATACTTATTATCTCCTGATAATTATTTAATTTAAATGGTTTTAACCATAACCTTATAAAACGAAAAACAACGTATTATAACATACTTTTAGTGATTTTTATCTTTGATTAAGTTATTTTATATTATAATTTATTATAAAATATTAAAATTTAACTTGGAGTTTTTATGAAAAATTCATTTAGTATAACATTAAACACAAAAAATATACTCTTATCATTTGGTACTATTTCTCTATTTTTTCTACTTCTTTTTTATAGTTCTTATATTATAGATTTAGAAGACTATTATCTATTCAAAGACTATTTTGATATTACTAGAGAGAAAAATGTACCTACTTTTTTCTCTTTTGTTATCATGATTTTGGTAGCATTGGTATATTTTCTATTATATAGAGAGAAAAATAGGTGGAAATGGTTAGTGATTTCTCTATTTTTTCTATACTTGGGTTTTGATGATATGTTTAAAATACATGAACATATTGGTTCAGATATAGGAGAAATAATTACAGAAGAGAGTTTAAAAACAGGATTTATGAGTTACTATTGGCAAGTAGCATTTGTTCCGATATTTGCATTGTTTGGTCTATTTATTGCATATGTTACAAGTAAAAAATTTCTAAAACAAAATAAAACAAAAGCTATCTATATGTTAATTGGGGGATTTGTTCTATATGCTATTGCTATTCTTCTTGATTTTTATGAGGGTACAAATAGTAATTTCCCTTTATTATCAGATATTTTTTATACCTTAACTAGAAATGGTATAGCAGAGCTTATGAGAGCTACAGAAGAGGCTATAGAGATGTTGGGAGGAACACTTATATTGGCATCTTTACTTAAATTAAAAGAGATAAAAATTAAAGTAATTTAATTTTTATCTATCTCTATCTATTAAATCTTCTAGTTTTATGGAGATATTTTGAAGTTTTTTATCCATCTCTTCTTTGGTTACAAACTTCTCTTGTTTAACCCCTCTTTCTCTATCTATCTCTTTTTTGTATAACTCCTCTAACTCATCCTCTCCAATCTCATCCTCTTCTAAATTCTCTATCTCTGAATTATTCTCATCTTCTTTTTCCATCTCCTCTACTTCTAACTCTTTATTTCTTTTATTTATCTCTGCTTCTTCAACTTTTATAGCATCAATATCTTCTGACCAAACTACGATAACTCTTGTTTCAGAGGTTGCATTTCCATTTTTATCTATAGCCAAATAATGTATAGGGTAGACACCTATTTGATTTTCATTAACACTTCCAATAAACTCAATATCTAATGGCATACCATTACTATCTTTTGCAATAACACCTGGTTCGATAAACTTCTCTCCTATTTTGAGATATATTTTCTCTCCATTGATAAGTGTAATAGTTGGGAGAACTCTTTTGTCACTTGGTTCTTTATTATCGCGTTTAGTAACCTTTTGAGAGAGAGAATCACTAATAAACTCTCTATTTTGCAAATATAAAAAAGCTTCTTGTATTGTCCTATAAAAACTTTTGACTATAGAACGCTTGATTACTTTTAACATATGTACATCAGTAATTCTACCATTACCTCTAATAACAAATCCATTAACAGATATAATTTTATTGGTAGAGTCTTGTCTATGTAAATCTTCTGCGAGATTACGAGTAACTGTTACCCATTCCCCTTCTATAGTATGAGAACCTAAACCTATATATGACTTGGAGTTTTTGTCACTTGCTGTATAGATTAAATTTCGATAACCTTTAATAGTCTTAAGAGCAATGATAATTACATAATTCTCACTATATTTAAAACACCAATGTATAGTTTTTGATTCTCTATTATTCCATGCTCTCTCTCCATCTTTTGCACCATTAATATAGGTGTCCCTATTAGATTGGCTAGAAAACTCTATAACATTTGATTTTTTTTCATTATCATAAACTTCTATAATAGAACCTAAACTATTATCCAATCTATTCCAATCTCCTCTATTGCTCTTAGCATATATAGTTGAAGCAAAAATTATATTAACTATAAAGAGACGTAATATTTTTTGCACGGTTACTTCTCCTATTCTATATTAAAAACAGTATAGAAGAAATATTGTTATATTTTGTTTAAAATATGATTATTTAGGAATTTAAAAGTTTATGTCGGGATGAGGGCATCCCGACCTATGGTTAATTTGCTTCAAATATAATTCTCTTATCTGAGTATGTCAATGAAAAAAAAATTCGTGTAGGAGTTATAACCTCTAATTGGCTACAATTACGAAAAAATAGTGTTTAATAAGGTATATATATGTCTCCATTCGCGATACAGTTAACAAATGGTTTTATAGAGAGTGATTTAGAGCTAGAGGATAGAAACTCATTTCAAGCTCTAAGAGGGTTAGGAGCTATCGAAGAGATAGATGGTCTGTGGAGACTAAAATCACTCTATAGGGTAGGGCGATTGTATATAGATAAGCAGGGTAGAGGGTTTGTAGAAGCACCTACCAAGGAGCAGAGAGATTTGATTATACAGCCTGATGATATGAAGGAGGCAAATCATGGTGATGTGGTTGTGGTCAAGCGAGTTATAGCTAGACGAGGACGAGCATCTGCCAAGGTTCAGATAGTTGTCAAAAGGGCTTCTATATTCAATATCGTCTATACCAATACCAATGAGTCAGGGGCGTTTGAACTGCTCAATATCAAAACAGGTCTGCCTACACATGCTGTTATGGAGGGGATGGATTTAAAAGCCTTTAAGATGGGAACTGTTTTAAAAGTGGACTCTGTAACAGAGAGAGTCTTAGAGGTTTTTGGTCATTTAGGAGACCCGAGGGTTGATGAGAAGATTTCTCTAGCTCTTTTTAATCGTGCTGATGAGTTTGAAGAGGATTGTATAGCACAGGCAAAAGAGGTCGAATCAGAGGTTACAGCTAGTGAGCATCCAAATAGAGTAGATTTGAGGGATTTGGATTTTTGTACTATTGACCCCGTAACAGCAAAGGATTTTGATGATGCTATCTATTTTGATTTGGATAACTATACTTTATATGTAGCTATTGCAGATGTGAGCCACTATGTTGATTACTTTAGCCCTATAGACCAAGAGGCAAAAAGGAGAGGATTTACTACCTATCTACCTCATAAATCATTTCCTATGTTACCAAGAGAGCTTAGTGAAAATATCTGTTCACTAAAGCCTTATACCGATAGATTAGCATTTGTAGCCAAGATAGAGCTAGATAAAAGGACTCTTTTGCCTATAAAAGAGGAGTTTTTTGAGGCTATTATCCACTCCAAGAGACGATTTAATTATGATGAGGTTGACAGAATCATCAAGAGCAATGGAGAGTATATAGAGGCTGAAAATGAGAAAAGAATATTGGAGTTTTTGTTACCTCTACAAAAAATTACGCAAAAATTACGAAAAAAACGACTAAGTTTGGGTTTTGACTTTAGGAGTGAAGAGATAAAGCTTACTATAGATGCTACTCATGAGTTAGTCACTACACAGATAGAGACAGGAACACCCTCTCACTCACTGATAGAGGAGTGTATGCTATTAGCCAATCAAGCCTCTGCAAAACGGTTTGAGTATGGGATTTTTAGGGTTCACTTGCCACCTCAACTATCAAAAATAGAGGAGTTATTAGCCCAACTTGGTGATATTGGTCTTTTTGTCTCTGATTATGATGATAGTCCCTCTCTAATGAGAGCAATTCAAAAAGAGGCCGATAGTATGGGGTTAGCTAGTGAGGTTGATGCTATGATTATCAAATCACTCAAACAGGCTACATATGCCGCAGACAATGAGGGTCACTTTGGGCTTGGGTTTAGTCACTACTCTCACTTTACCTCACCTATTCGTAGATACTCTGATTTGATTTTGCATCGTCTTATTAAAACTCAATTAACAGAGGATGAACAAGAGAGTGACTATCTATTGCGAAATATAGAGCCACTCTGTGCTAGAGTATCAGAGTTAGAGAGAGAGTCCACCAAAGCAGAGTGGGATTTTAGAGATAGAAAACTAGCTAGATGGGCCCAGAAACAGATAGGCAAGGAGTTCAAAGCTCATATAGTAGAGGTAGCAGAGAATGCAAAAGCTGTACTAGATGCAGAGATTGAGGGGGTTGTGGTTAATATACGAGGGGATAGTGTTATGTTGTTTGATAATATTACTTTAAAAATTCAGGCTGTTAGTATCGCTATGGCTCAGATTCAAGGGGAGTTTGTTAGCAAGGAGCAGGAGTAGATTTTCTACTCCAAATAGAAGAGTGTTTTACTCCTCTTCTTCTTCCTCTTTTTTATCCATAGCACTAGCGTTGTCCATTAGTATTGGAACAAATAGCAGAGATACAAATACAGCTGCAACAGTACCCGAGATAAGGGCAACACCCAAACCACCAAATACAGGGTCACTAGCTAGAAGTGCAGAACCTAAGATAATAGCAATAGCTGTTAGCATAATAGGTTTTGCTCTAGTAGCTGCTGCGATAGCTATGGCTCTTTTTTTCTCTATCCCTTTGTCATTTATAAGTGACATAGCAAAATCTATGAGTAGTAGGGAGTTTCTCGAACTAATACCCATAAGTGCAATAAATCCAATTAGAGATGTAGCTGTCAAAAAGAAGGTCTGTTCTGTGACTAAATCGGCAACCCAGTGACCCACTATTACACCCATAAGCGATAAGAAACTTCCCAATAGAATAATTCCACTCAACGCGAAGCTCTTATAATAGACAACTAATAGGAAAAAGATAAGAATTAGTGCAGCAATAAATGCAGCTCCTAGGTCTCTAAAAGTATCTAGTGTTACTTTCATCTCTCCATCCCATCTTAGCAAGAATTTTTCGCCAGTACTTTTGTCAGTAAGGTATAAATCGAACATATAGGTGGAGAATCCTGCTTTTTCTATCTCATATCTATCAGCAAACTGCTCTAACATTACATCTCTTGCTTCTAGTAGTGGGTAGACTTGTGAAACCATGTCTGTTTCAGCTATAACATTTATCATTCTACTTAAATCTTTATGCATAATCATAGGCATGGATTTGATTTTTTGAATCTCTACTACTTCAGATAGGGGAACCATCATACCTTTCATATTCATTAGATTTAGAGATGAGAGTTTAGAGAGGAGTGCTTCTTCGTTATTTGAGTTTAGCTCTTTGGTCTCTTTGCTCAGTACTAAAAATATAGGAATCTGCTCTGATACAGTTGCAGAGTTTTTAGTTGCAATTACCATCCCTTCAAAAGCGAGATATAGGATTTGGTTAACCTGTTTGATAGCTAGTCCACTTCTTGCTATCTTCTCTTTATTTGGTATGAGTTTATATTTTTCAAAAATATCATCTGCCATTATATCTACATCTACTAACCCTTTTGTTTTAGCAAGTATTTGTGAGACCTCTAACGCCAACTTTCTAGTATGTAAAATATCTTCGCCATGAACTTCAACTACAATAGATGCGAGAGTAGGAGGCCCTGCTGGTTGCTCTATTAGTTTTATGACTGTCCCTTTGACTAGATTTTCACATTTTGATTTTAATATAGGTCTAAGTCTTTGGGTCATTAGGAATGATGGCTCATCTCTTTCATGCTTGTCAGTAAGATTTACAGATATTTCAGCCACATTCTCTGTTCGTTTCATACTTGAACCTTTTACCAAACCAGCATAATCTAGTGGTATACCCTGTCCATAAAATATGGAGATATTGTTTATCTCCTCCTCCTCTTTGAGGATATTAGTTATACATGATGTGACCTGTTTGGTTTGTTCAATGGAACTACCAGTTGGAGTATCTACATATATTGAGTAGGTATTATCGCTTTTTCCTGGTAACATTTTGGCTAATACTGCTTTGGTTGAGAACATAGTCAAAGATGCAAAAAAAGCGATAGCTGTTAGTACCATTACTAAGAGTTTAAGAGATTTTCTTTTTAATATTCCATGAATAAAATTTTCAAACATACTATTTACCTCCTTCTACTTCTTCATGATTATGTTCTTCATGCTTATGGTGATGTCCATGATGTGTTGGTTTTTTGAGTAGTTTTAGACTCAAATATGGTGTAAAAATATAAGCAACAACAAGTGAAGCAAATAGTGCAACAGGTACATTGTATGGTATTGGTTGCATAAATGACCCCATCATACCACCTACAAATGCCATAGGAACCATAGTCATAATAATAGCCAAAGTAGCTACATTAGTAGGTGCTCCAATCTCATCAGTCGCCTCTACTAGTAGCTCTTCCATATCTTTGTCGGCTGCATCATGGGCGTGTAGATGTCTGTGAATATTCTCAATAACAATAATCGCTGCATCAACTAAAAGCCCTAGAGAGAGTAGAAAAGCAAATAGTGTAATTCTATTGATTGTCTGTCCTGTCATATAGGCGATAAAGAGTGTAATTGCTAAGATAGCAGGAACTGTAAATGTAACGATAATTGACTCTTTGAATCCTAGTGCAAAGACCAGCATTATAGCGATAATAACAATAGTAATCATCAAGTGGTGCATAAGCTCATTTACCGCCTCATTTGCTCTTACTCCATAATTTCTAGTAATAATATATCCAATACCTGCTTTTTCAAACTCATCCTTGTGTTCTTCTAATCTTTTGATAACATCTTCTGCTACAAATACAGCATTTGTACCTGCTAGTTTTGCGACAGTTAGAGTGATTTGTCTTTTTTCATGACTAAATGGATTCTCCTGTTTATGCTCTTTTCTATACAGAATTCCTACATCTTTAAAATTCTGTTTGTCAATCCCCTTTGATACTTTTGCGACATCTCTTAGATAAATTGGTGAATTCATATATTGTGCTACTATTACATTATTTACATCTTCTACAGTATCAATAGCATTGGCTATACCAAAAATAACGAGTTTACCACCATTACTTCTACCTTTTACATCAGGAACATTTATTGCAAGTGACTCTACAGACTGTTTAATCTGCCCCATAGAGAGATGATATGCAGAGAGTTTTCCCATATCAACCTCTATATTAAATTGGGCAATATGCTCACCTTGTAGTGTAGTTTTTGCTACATTCTCTATAGAGTTTATCTCCTGCTGTAGTGATTTTACTCTCTCTGTTAACTGAATTGTAGATAGTTTTGAGCCATGTTTTTTGTATAAAGAGATACTCATAATAGGAACATCAATATCAATATCAAATGGTTTGATTAGAGGTTGCCTTACTCCTTTTGGCATCTTGTCCATATTCTGCATCACTTTATCATAAAGTTTTAGGTTAGAATCCTCTCGATTCTCACCAATATAATACATTACATTTATAATACCTACATTATCCATAGCCATACCATAGATATGTTCAATCCCTTTGACCTCACGAAGTTGTCTCTCTAATGGTTTTACAATAACATTTTCAACTTCTGTGGGTGTTGCTCCTGGCATAGGTAGTATAACAGCACCACCAGAGATAGAAATTTGTGGGTCTTCTTCTCTTGGCATTATATTTAGTGAAATCCAACCAATAGAGATTAAGACAATTCCTAATACTGCTGTTAGTGGATTTTTGAGAAAACTTGCTGCTAGTTTACCCGCAATATCTGTGATTTGATAACCTTGTTTATCCATGATTAACCTCGGATGTATATTTTGGTATACATACCTGGATAGACAGGTTTATTTTTTTTATCAAAGTTCAATTTCATTTTAAATTTATGGGTCATAGGGTTTGAGCTTGGAATAATTGAGTAGATTTTTCCTGTTGTTTTAAATGATATAGATGGAATCTCAATATTAACCCTTTTACCTAGTTTGATATACTGAAGGTTGCTTTCTGAAATCTCAACAATAATACTAAGTTTACTCAAATCGGTCAATACAACTCCTGGCATCCCTGGTATTGCCATCTCTCCAACATTTAGTTTTTTCATAATAATAACACCATCATTTGGGGCTTTTAGTTTGAGATAGTTATATTGGTTCATTACCTCTTTTTTCATTGCTCGTGCTTGTGCTACCTGCTTACTAGCAATCTTTACCATATCTTTCATGTTTTTGGCTGCTAGTTGTAGATTCTCTAACTCATACTTTGATACCATCCCTTTTTTAAATAATCTTTGGTATCTCCCTAGATTTAGAAGTACATTTGTTTGTTGATTTTTGTTCATTTGTAGGGCAAGTTGAGCTTGTGATATACCTAGCTCCACCTGCTCCTTTTTAGAGTCAATCTCTTTTGAATCAATCTCATAGAGTAGTTGTCCCTTTTTTACAATATCACCCTCTGCAACTTTCATCTTTTTTACAATACCCATATAACGGCTTGTTATCATCTTTTGATTATCTGATACAACAGAACCTGTTAAGTCTAGTTCTATAGCAGTAGCATAACTAGCCGCTAGAAGTAGTAGTAGCGTTATCTTCTTCATTATATTTCCTCTCCTCTATCAATAATACTATCTAGTTCAAATACTTTTGTATTTCTCTCATTTTTGGCTGTAAGTAGTTTTAGTAGAACCTCTAACTCTTTTGACTGTTTGATAAGGACATCTGATATAGAGCTTATCCCCTCTTTGTATTGTGCTTGATATGTTTCGTAGACTTTGTTTGCAAACTCTAGTTGAGTCTCCAAACTTCTTATATCAGCATCTTTACTCTTAATCTCTGTTAGAGTCTTTTCAACTTTTAGGTAGATTCCTTTTTTTGCTAAATTTACCTGCTCATAAACTTTCATATTTTCTATTTTTGCTCTCTCTAGGTTATTTTTATCTATATTTCCATTAAAGAGATTCCATTTTGCTTGAATACCTATAGTATAAGAGTCTTTTGCAAAAAACTTGTTGAATGGATTATCATCAGCAGAGCTATACTCTCCAAATGCACCAACCTCTGGTAGCAGATTTGACTCTTGAACCTTAATCGCCATATCTGTAATTTCCAATCCAAGTTTTGCTTTTCTTATATCTAGGTTGTTCTCTTGAACTTCCTCTTTTATAACATTAGGAATTTCAGCCATTTTATCAACATTTTGAATAGATGCTACTTCACTATTAAGTAGAAATGAGAGATATTGATAAGCAAGTTTTTTATTGAATCCTGCTTGACTTAACATACTCTCTACCTCTGATTTTCTAGCTCGAACCTCTAGCTCATCAATCTCTTTGGCAAAGCCCTCCTCTCTCATAGCTCCTACTATCTCTTGGAGTTGCTCAATATTTGTAACAATATTGCTTAAGTTTGTAATGTACTCCTCTACTAGAGATATATCAT
The DNA here is from genome assembly GCA_964606545.1 of uncultured Sulfurovum sp. Lineage (GTDB taxonomy): Bacteria > Campylobacterota > Campylobacteria > Campylobacterales > Sulfurovaceae > UBA1140. The sequence goes on from CAZSHP010000011.1 coordinate 12,190, forward strand.
AAAAAGTTTTAGTTGTCTGAAACAGTTTTTCATTTAATAATTTAGATGTATCTAATCTACTCATCATATGTAGAGCATTAGTGATATTTCTATATTGGTTCAACTTTCCACCAGTATATACTGGCATCATGTAGCTAAGTTTTGTCTGAAAGTGATTTCTCACTTCAGGGTTATTTAAGTTTTTTGGTGCTTTTGAATACATATCATTACAAGCTGATAGAACCCCTTGTTGACATGCACCAAAGTTATTCATAAACTCTTCAGCACCAAAGTCTCCAAAATCAGCCTCTCGACTCTCTAGTTTAAAACCAAAAACATTTCCTGCGCTATTTGAGCGAATTGCTTGAAAAGTAACATCAGCCTTCCCATAAGCGTGACCCCTTGCTACCTTTGCTTCATACTCTTTCATCTCTTCAGTGAATTTAGCAATTTTGAGTTCTAAATTATCCTTTTTGACCAATTCTAGTGCATTTTCTAAAGATAGATTTTCAATCTTCTCTCTTAGCTCATCTGCACTTACCATAGTGGTCAAGATAATCAATGGTATAACACATAGAGTTAAAGATTTTTTCAGAATCATTATTATCCTTTCCTTTGTAAATACTATCTATTTGTTTAATAAATAGGTTTTATTTTGTGGATATATTATACCCATAAGTTATTAATTTAAGAATTAATGATTCAGAAAGTATAAGAAAAAATGAAGATATAGGCGAGTATTAATCAAAAATACTCATATATAAGTTAATATGAGTATTTTAGTAGCAATTTATATATTGACAGAAGATACACTTATACAGGTCTCTAATGCCTCTAGTTCTAAAATAAGTTTTTTACTAATATTACCGTCAACTTTGACAACAGCTAGAGCCTGTGAGTTACTATCTCTACCTAGTCTAAAGTCTGATATATTTAGGTTATTATTGGAGATAATCTGACCTACATCACCTATAACTCCCGGTACATCTGTATTTCTAAATAGAATCATCTTACCTTTTGGTTCTAGGTCTAGTTTATAACCATCAATCTCGATAACTCTTTGAGCATCCTCACCAAGTACTGTACCACGGATAGTAAATGTGCCACTTCTTACTGTGAGTCGAATGGTAACTCTATTTTTGAGTCCAGAGTTGTTTATCTGCTTATCTTTAGTTAGTTGAATATTTCTCTCCTCTGCTACAAACTCTGCATTTACATAGTTAACAGAGTCTTTTAATGCTTCACTTAAAATTCCAACTGTAGCAAAAGTTGCCAACGAATCAATATGTTCGGAGACATCTCCTTCTGTTGTTATTCTAATACTTTTGATACTCTCTCTTGTTGCTTGAGCAGAGATGTGACCCATTTTTTGAATTAGTTCGAGATATGGTCGAAGGAATTCAGGTAACTCATTCTCTTTGATAGGAAGATTTAGTGCATTTGGAAAAGAGATATTTTTAGCAGATGCGATAGCATTTTCTGCTGCTTGGATAGCGATATTCTGTTGGGACTCTTTTGTATTTGCACCAAGATGAGGAGTAACAGTTACATTATCAAGGTCGAGAAGAGGATGCTCTATAGCAGGTTCTTTGTCAAATACATCAATCCCTGCCATAGCAATTTTACCACTCTTTAGCCCTTTTATTAGAGCCTCTTCATTATATAGTCCACCTCTAGCACAGTTGATAAGAACTACTCCATCTCTCATCCTTGCTATCTCTGATGAGCCAATCATTCCAACTGTCTCTTGGTTTTTAGGAGTATGTATAGTGATAATATCACACTCTAAAATATCATCAAAATTTGTAGTATAGGCAATATCTAGGTCTGTAGCTTTGCGAGGGTCTATATATGGGTCATATACTACAATATCCATCTCAAAAGCTTTGGCTCTTTTTCCTACACGAGAGCCGATATTTCCAAAACCAATAATACCCAATTTTTTATCTTTTAGCTCTGTCCCATACCAATTTTGTCGTCTCCATACTCTATCAATTTTTAGATTATTATGTGCATAGGGAAATTTTCTCACACATGAGAGCATATGAGTCATAGTAAGTTCAACTGCAGCGATAGTATTGGCAGTAGGAACATTCATTACTACTATACCTTTTTTGCTACAACCATCTATATCGACATTGTCAACCCCTACACCTGCTCTTACAACTGCTTTGATATTTGTAGCATGGTCTAAGAAAAACTGGTCAACATCTGTAGATGAGCGAGTAATAGCAATATCGGCTTGAGGAATAATCTCAGTGATGAGCCTCTCTTTTGGCTCATCTGCTGCATTTATTAGGTTTATTTCTGTATCATTTGCGAGAATATCCAACCCATTTTGGTGGATATGGTCACAGACAACAATAGTAAATTTAGACATTTTCAGCAGAAACCTATCTTCTTCGTTTTAGTTGGTCTTTAAAGACATCACCTAGAGTCATGCTATCATCTTGCTCTTTGTTTAGTTGGTCTAGTGCTTCTCTCTCCTCTTGTCTCTCAAGTCTTTTAACAGAGATTCTGATTCTATCATTTTTAGCATCTAGGAAACTAATAACAGCTCTAATAGTTTGACCTTTTTCTATTTCAGACTCTTTTAGTGGCCCAAGGTCATCAAGTCTAAGAAGTGCATCAACACCTGGTTCAATAGATACAAAGATACCGAAATCTTTTTTATCTTTTACAGTACCCTCTACAACATCACCATTTCTATGCTCTTTTGCAAACTTAGATACAGGAGATGGCTCTAGTGCTTTTTTAGATAGTGAAACTTTACCATTTGCTCTATCAATTTTGATGATTTTTACTTCAACCTCATCGCCTTTTTTAAGTACATCTTTTGCTGATATACCTTTGTCCCAAGAAATTTCTTGATTATGAAGTAGACCCTCTACAGCACCAATCTTGACAAATGCACCAAAATCAGTAATAGATGATACCGTACCTGTAATTACATCATTGGTTCTATTTGCAGATGCAAATTGGTCGATTGGTTTTGGAAGTAGGGTTTTTCTACTCACTCTCAATCTTCTTTGTACCTTATCTATTTCGATAATCTCAACATCTATCTGTTGCTCTATCTCGATATAATCTTTTGGATGTTTTACATTTTTATCCCAAGAGATTTCAGATACATGTAGGAACGCTTCAAGGTCTTCACCTAAATCAACAAATGCTCCATATGGTTCGATATTTGAGACTGTTACAGTTACTGTGTCACCAGCTCTAAGTGTATTGTCAATATCTTTCCAAGGGTCTATACTCGCCTCTTTGATAGATAGAGACAAATGTCTTTTCTTTTTGTCATAATCAATAGCAACAACATTTACCTCATCACCCTCTTTGTAATATTTAGATGGGTTAACAGGCCCTTTGTGAGAGATTTGTGAGTAGTGAACAAGACCATCCATACCACCAACATCAACAAACATACCATAAGATGTAATCTTTTTGATAACACCAAGAACTACAGCTCTATTCTCTAGTAACTTATCAACTATCTCTTGAGTCTCAGCTTTTTCTCTCTCTATAAGCTCTTTCCTTGATACTACAACTGAACTCTTCTCTTTGTCTACTTTTACAATAAGAGCTTTGACTTTTTTACCAATTGGGTTAATTTTATGAGAGATATATGATAATGTTCTTGGCATAAAGAACTCTAATCCTGATACATCTACAACAAAACCACCTTTATTTTTTTTAGTAATTTCACCTTCAATTATATACTCTTCATCATCATCATACTCTTCAATAAACTCGGCAAGTGCAGCTCTTTTTTCTGCTAATTCATAAGAGATATTTGGTCTCTCTCCTCTAAATCCTGTGATAACAACAGAGATAGTGTCACCATTTTCAAACATGATATTTCCATCTTCATTTCTGATTTGGTCAAGAGACATAAATGCCTCATTTTTACGACCTACATCAACAACCACTTGATTCTCTTCTTCATCAATCTTTACAATTACACCATCTACTAAATCACTATTTGAATCTGACTTCTTAAACGACTCCTCGAGCATCGCTCCAAAATCTACATCTTCTACTTCGATATCTTCGAATTTCATACTTACTAATCCTTGCCTAGCCTAAATTTATGCTAATTATACCTTTTTTAAGTTAATGACAAATGAATATTATGCAACTTAATTACTAATTGTTGCTATCTCTTGAATTCTGTTTACAACATTTTGTACAATCCAGTCGGGAGTAGATGCACCAGCAGATATACCACAGAGTTTTTTATCTCTGAACCACTCTTTTTTTAGTTCACTCTCATTCTCTATGAGATATGAGTCTTGGCAACCTCTTGTTGTTATACTGTGAAGCTGTTTAGTGTTAGATGAGTGTTTTCCTCCGATTACTATCATTACATCAGCATACTCTGCCAATTCTGCTGCTGCATCTTGATTTTCAAAAGTAGCATTACATATAGTATTAAAAACTCTAATTTCTTTATGTTTTAATATTAGATTATTGACTATTTTTAAAAAATCTTCAGGCTTTCTAGTAGTTTGAGCAACTACTGCTACTTTGCTTCTAAGAGGAAGTTCATCCAAATCTTTCTCATCCAAAACAATAAAAGCATCCTCTCCCTCTGCATAGGAAAATACCCCTTTTATCTCTGGATGATTTTTATCTCCAAATATAACAACAGAGTATCCTTTGGCACTCATTTTAGCAACAATCTGTTGAGGTTTGGTAACATATGGACATGTTGCGTCAATTACCTCATTTTTCTGCTCTTTTAGAGCTTTTAGCTCATCTTTTGGTATTCCATGAGTTCTAATTACTACTGTATCATCTTTTTTGACATCAGAAAGTCCCTCTGCTAGACCGATATTAAAACCCTCTTTTAGACGGTTTATCTCATCTTTATTATGTATAAGTGGGCCATAAGTTAGGCTATTTTGATGTTTTTCTGCTATATCTATAGCTCTTTTTACTCCATAACAGAAGCCGTAGCTTGATGCTAGTTCGATTTTCATTATTCTATATCCTTGATGGTTGGCTGAAGCCAACCCTACGATGATTTTTTATATTATATTTGTTATTTTTGATAATATTTCAAAAAAGTTTGGAAAGGAGGTATCTATACACTCTGTATCCTCTATAATCGTTCCACAAAGTACTCCTGCTATAGCAAAACTCATAGCTACTCTATGGTCTCCATGACTATTTACTGTAGCAGATTGTAACACTCCTCCAACTATTTTATATCCATCAGGGTACTCAATAGTCTCAATTCCACAACTACCTAATCCCTCTAAAACAGTAGAGATTCTATCGCTCTCTTTTACTCTTAACTCTTTGGCATTTTTAATTATAGAAGTTCCATTAGCAACAGCCATAGCAATAGATAGAGCAGGGAGTTCATCTATAAGCCACGCTATATTTTTTTCTACGGTTACAGCTTTTAGTTTTCCTGAGTATCTGATAGATATATCGCCTATAGGTTCATAAATATTTTCTTTTTCTATAAACTCTATATCTGCTCCCATCTCTTTTAGGATTTTATATGCTTCTATTCTAGTTGGATTTAATGTTACATTTTTAATGATAGTTTGGCTATTGGGTGTTATCGCTGATGCTACGGCAAAGAAAAAGCCACTAGATGGGTCAGCAGGAACTCTTATATCCAAAGGTTTTAGAGGGGATTTTAGAGGTTCTATTTCTATCCAGTCATCTATTTTGTTTATCTCTGCTCCCATACCATTTAATATTCTTTCTGTATGGTCTCTTGACAATAAATTCTCTTTATAATAACTTTTGGAGTCTGATTGAAGTCCTGCTAAAATTAGAGCCGATTTGACCTGTGCAGAGTCTATAGGAGAGTGGTATCTAAATGATTTCAAATCTCCACCACGGATAGCCAGAGGAGCTAGATTTCCATTCTCTCTACCATCTATTTTAGCTCCAATGGCTCTTAGTGGGTTAGCAACTCTACTCATTGGTCTCTCTCTTAGGTACTTATCACCTGTTAAGATAAATGAGCCATCTATACCTGCTAGTAGACCAGCATAGAGACGCATTCCTGTACCTGCATTGCCACAATTTAAAATATCATTGGGTTCTGTTAGCTTTTGGGGAGGAGTTATTGTTATATTGGCTCCATCTCTATCGACTTTTGCACCTAACTGCTCTGCTATAGATAGGGAGGCTAGAGTATCTTCACCCAATAGAAAGTTTTTTATATTTGATGGTTTGTTTGAGAGGAGAGAGAACATTGCACATCTGTGTGATATAGATTTATCAGGGGCAATATCGTTGCACTCTAAACTAAAAGGTTTAGAGTGTTTTGAGATTTTGGCTATCTTCATCTAAGCTTTGCACCATACTGTTGTGCTAGACTATCTATTATCTTGTTGACAGTCTCTTCTATATCTTTGTCCTCCATTGTACTCTCTAGTGATTGGATAAAGAGACGGATAGTTAGACTCTTTTCAGAGCCAAGAGACTCATCCTCATAGATATCTACTGGATAGTATTTTTTTAGTAGAGGAAGTTCAAGCTGTTTTATAGCTGTGGCTACTTGATTATATGGTAGATTTTTATCTATAACTAGACTCAGATCTTTATATACTCCTTGAAATTTAGAGATAGGGTTTGCATTGATATGTTTAGGCATTAGTGCATCAAATGAGACTTCTGCAATAAATGAATCTGTCAAATCGAACTCTTCAGCTACCGTTGGGTGTAGTTTAGAGATAAATCCACAAACCTCATTATCTATTATAACATCAGCAGATTGATAAGGGTGAACAAGTCTGTTGCCCCTAGTTCCTGCTCTTAGTTCAAAATCACCAATAATAGCAGATAGTTTTTTTGTAAAAATCTCGAAGTTTATCGGTTTTGGTTTTCCTGCATTTGTGACATTTTGACTATCTCTTTGACCTGAAAATATAAAGCTCATAACCTCTTTTTCGTTACGATTGATATCAAAAATAGTTCCAATCTCAAATAGTGCAATAGATTTTTTTGAGTAACTTACATTTCGTTTGGCTGCATTTAGCATATTTATAAGAATAGTAGTTCTTAGGGTATTTAAATCCTCTGTAATAGGATTGATAATATTTAGTTCCTCTTTTACAAGAGGGAAATCATATTTCTCTAGTAGGCTTCTATCTGAAAAGGCATAAGAGATAGATTCATAAAAAGATGAAGCGATAGCTCTCTCTCGCAGAGCCTTTTTTGCATAATATCTATTGAGAGTTGCATTATCTCTCTGCTCTTCTACAAACTTTAGTGGTTTTGCTTCGATATTATTGATACCAATAATTCGAACAATCTCCTCTGCTACATCCTGTATATTCTCTATATCATGTCTAAATCTTGGAACAGTAATACCAAATCTATCCTCTACTGAACTTTGAATCTTAAATCCAAGGTCTTTTAAAATAGTTAAAATCGTTGCTTTATTAATATCTTTTCCAATGATTTCTGAAATCTCTTGTCTACTGATAGTAATAATTTTTGGTTCACTCTCCTCTTCTACAGAGATGACTCCATCAAAAAAGTTACATTCACCATAACTCTCTAGCATATAGGTCAAAAAATCGATACCATAAGACAAGTTTGGTTCACTTCCTCTGGATGTATTGTAGTAGAACTCATCTTTGGTTATATTTTTGTTTGAAATAGAGTCAACTAAGATAGTAGGATTGATATAACTAGCCTCAAATAGTGCTGTTGTTGTCTTCTCATCAGCTTTTGCATCATCATATTGACATACACCTATTGTTGAGAATTTTTTTCCATTTGCTTGGACAGTTGTAATATCATCTTCTGTAGTAGTAGTGAGTGTGATTCTATCCCCTTCATGGATTAGAATATCTCTAGTTCTATAGGCGTTGAGAATAACACCTGTAGTGTGTGTAGCATATTTTAGTACATTCTCTAAGCTACTCTCTTGAAGCTCTTTGATAAATGCTAATCTCAATGCACATAGAGTTGATGTGTGTATCCCTTCAATTTCAGCCATTGTATACTGAAGAGAGCCTCTACTATTTGTTGACCTAAGTTGTAGTACTCTAGCAATTCCAACTTTTACTTTGTCACTTTTATGCTCATACTCAAATGTATTGAGTGGAATATTTAGTGCCGCACTCAAATCTCTTGCCACTCCATGGATGCTTAGGCAATCACCCCGATTTGCTGTTAACTCTAGCTCGATTACAGTATCTGCAACCTTCTCATACTCTCTGAGTTCTCTACCAGCTTTTAGTTCACCTATACTATCATCGAGACCCATAATTCCACTACCCATTTTAGGTAATCCAAGTTCAGCTGATGAGCATACCATCCCCTCAGAATCAACTCCACGAAGTGTAGTGTGTTTTATTATAAAATCATCACCTAGATTTGCTCCGATAGTTGCAACAGGGACAAATTTTGCATAAGCAACATTTGCCGCACCACAAACAATCTGTCTAATACTTCCATCACCTATATCAATTTGACAAACTCTAAGTTTATCTGCATTTGGGTGTTTTCCACATGAGATTATCTCACCCACTACAACTTTTTCAGGGATAGTATATTTTTTGATACTATCTACCTCTAATCCGATAGAGTTAAAGGTCTCATAGAGCTTCTCATCACTCACTTTGCTTATATCTATAAAATTATTTAACCAAGTTCTCGTAATAATCATCTAAACTGCTCCAATAGTCTTTTATCTCCCTCAAATAGCATTCTTAGGTCTGGTATTTTGTGTAGTAGCATTGCAAATCTCTCAACACCCAATCCAAATGCGTATCCACTAACATTTTCATAATCGACAGCTTTAAATACATTAGGGTCTACAATTCCACAACCTAGAACCTCTAGCCATCCTGTATGGGAGCATACACGACACCCTTTTGCTTCACAGAATATACAAGAGATGTCAACCTCAGCAGATGGTTCGGTAAAGGGGAAGAAGCTTGGTCTAAATCGCACCTCTACCTCTCCAAACATATAGTGTAGAAAATCAGAGAGTATAGATTTGAGATTAGCAAAACTCACCTCTCCTTTTTGTTGAACTACAAGCCCCTCTACCTGATGAAACATAGGAGTGTGTGTCAAATCATAATCTTTTCTAAATACAGCTCCTGGCGCAATCATACGAATAGGTGGTTTTGCCTCTAACATTTTACGAATCTGTACAGGAGAGGTGTGTGTTCGTAGAACTCCACCATCTCTACAGAAGAATGTATCTTGCATATCTCTAGCAGGGTGATTTTTTGGAAGATTTAGTGCTTCGAAGTTATGAAAATCATCCTCAACTTTTGGCCCATCCTCTACAGAGAAGTTTAGAGCAACAAAGTAGTCGATAATTTTATCCATAGTCGCCATCACAGGATGCAGAGCACCCTTCTCTTCGAGATGACTATATAGAGATACATCAATCGTCTCTGTTTTTAGACGCTCCTCTATCTCTTTTGCTTTAAGCTCTGCATATTTTATATCATACTGTTTTTGTAACTTTGCTTTATTTCTATTTAGCCCTTCTGCAAAGGCTTTTTTCTCTGGTCCAGGAACATTTTTGAGTTTAGCAAACTCTGCTGTTATTGCACCCTTTTTTCCAAAAAGTTCAACACGAGTTTTCTCTAAAACTTCAAGCGACTCTGCTTTGGATATTTTATCTTTTAATTCTTTCAAAACAACCTCTATTCAACTATTCTATTTTGTGAAATTTTATCAGAAATATACTAAATAGTGGGATTGATTGAGATATAATTTATAATTTTTTTTTAAGAGATAAGTTTTCTTATCTCTTATTAAAAACTGTAGATAGTTTTTATTTTAAATCCACTAGCTGTTTTTTTGAGTACCATAAAAACATTGCTTATACCTGAGGCTTTTTTACCAGAGCTTGTTGATACTGACCAACGGATTTTTTTTCTAATGTCGCAATACTCTGTATGGTCTATCTTTGAGATATTTAAAATATCAAAATTTAAAAGTTCAAAATTTCGATGAACCCATTTTTTATTATATTTTATCTTGTCTTTATATATATCTTTGTGTGTTGCACCCTTTAGACTAAAATATTGGTCTACATGGGAGTCATAATGAGCTAAAATTCTATCAATAGAGTTCCCCTCTGTTGCTGATATAAAACTCTCCAAAAAGTCTCTTATCTCTTTTTTGTTAAATTTAGGTCCACTATCTATTTGGTTAACTCTGCTCTCTTGAGGTCTACTATTTACAGACTCTTTTTTTGGTGGTACATATACCACCTCTATATCCTCTTTTGGAGGCGTTGTCTCCTCTGTGGTTGTTGTAGGTTCATCTATCTCGATTATCTCCTCTGTTGGTACACCTGCATCTATCTCAATCTTCTCCTCTTGCTCTTTTTTTATCTCCTCTTTGGATGGTATATATTCTGTTCTATCCTCTACTACAGCAACTCTACTATTTGATATATCAGACTCTTTCTCCTCTTTTTTCTTAGTCCTATCAATTAGTGGAGGGTGTGGAATAGTAGCTTTTTTAGTTGAGGTGGTTGCAACAGTAGTCTCTCTAGGTCTATTTTTGTCCTCCTCTATCATATTATAAGCATATATTCCCAAAGCTACAAATAGTACTATTGAAGCTATGAGCATTTTTAAAAATAGATAAGATTTCGGCTCCTCTTTTTTGCTCTCCTCTTCTGCTTTTATCTTAACTTTAGATTCAGGTTTAGGTTCTTCTATCTCTTTTGTACTTTTTTTTGGGGTAATTTTGAGATAATCATTTAGTTTTGCATTATTAACAAACTCTAAAATAGTATATATGGTGTTATTCTCCTCAAAATATCCATATGTTTGAACACTATATCTATCTCCTCTCTCTCTAAAAAGATTTATTTCGGATATGACACTCTCTTTTGTCTTTTTAAATGACTCCTTTGATTTTTCGAGAATATATAGATTACTATTTTCATCTCTAAATGAGTACTCTTTTAAAAAAAGCTCCTTTATGACAAATAGAGTTCCTAATCGATGTATATCTTTTACAACATATACAATCTCAAACTCATCATCTCCTAACACTTTTACTATCTCATAGTGACCACCTATCTTGTAACCTATTGGTAAATATTCATCTTTCATCCACTCTACTCTCTTATTTCTATAATTTGTATTGTATCATGTTTTTATCCATTTTTTTTGAATTTTTAATATTATGGAGTTCTTGGTGTAGTCTAATTACGAAACATACCAAGAGTTTTAGGATTGGTTGTGATATAATTTACAAATTTTTTTAAAAGGTAATATTATGTGTATTTTTTGCAAAATAGTAGATGGAGAGATTCCAAGTGACAAGATATTGGAGAGTGAAGATTTTATAGCATTTCATGATTTATACCCCAAAGCACCAATACATATTTTGATAATTCCCAAAGAGCATGTTGAGTGTTTCCAAGATATGTCAGCAGATATGATGGCAAAAGCAACCCCTTTTATACAAGAGGTAGCTTCAAAGATAGGAATGGATAGGAGTGGTTATAGGCTTATTACAAATAATGGTGATGATGGTGGACAAGAGATACACCATTTGCATTTTCATCTCTTAGGTGGTGGTAGATTGATTTGGAATCATCTGCACGAAGATAGCCACAAAAATATTTAATAAATAACAAAAAAAGGAAATAGATGAATTTAGAAGAGTTAGATAAAAAATATATACTACAGACATATGGACGAGACTACACCAATTTTGTAAGAGGGGTAGGCTCAACACTTTTTGATGAAAATGGAAATGATTTTATAGATTTTGCGTCAGGTATTGGGGTCAATAGTGTAGGACACTCAAATCCAATATTAACAGAGGCTCTCTGTCAACAGGCAAAAAAGATTATACATATCTCAAATCTACAGGTTATAGAGCCACAAGCCAAGTTAGCAGAGCAGATTTGTAAACTAAGCAACTATGATGGAGCTATATTTTTTGCAAACTCTGGAGCAGAGGCAAATGAGGGAGCAATCAAGATAGCTAGAAAGTATGGAGAGACTCAATTTGCAAAAAAACGGTATAAGGTCATTACACTAGAACACTCTTTTCACGGTAGAACTATCACTACAGTAAAAGCAACAGGTCAAGAGAGTTTCCATACACCAAACTTCTCACCATATCCTGATGGTTTCTCATATGTAACTCAGATAGATGCTATATATGAGCATATGGATGACGAGACTGTAGCTGTACTTATAGAGCTTGTCCAAGGGGAGGGTGGGGTGCAACCTTTCCCAAAAGATGAGATATTAAAACTTGCTGATTATCTCAAAGAGAGAGAGGTTTTATTAATAGTTGATGAGGTTCAAACAGGAGTCTATAGAACAGGTAAGATGTTAGCCTCTAATGTTTATGGAATAGAGCCTGATATTGTAACTTTGGCAAAAGGTCTTGGTGGAGGTATGCCAATTGGTGCTGTTCTAACTAAACACAAAGATATACTCTCAAAAGGCGACCACGGTTCTACTTTTGGTGGAAACTATATGAGTACAACAGCAGGTTTAGCTGTACTTGATGTGTTGAGTATTTTGGATGAGAGTGGAGTTTTGGCAGAAACACTAGACTATTTTGAATTTAAACTAAAAGCGATTTTATCTAAATATTCAAATCTTTTTGAAAAAGAGGTGGGAATTGGTCTAATGAGAGGGCTTAGAGCTAATGATAATGATACTATGAGAGCTATTTTGTCAAATAGTATGAGAGAGGGTCTTATAGTGCTACCAGCAGGGCGAAATACTGTAAGATTTTTGCCATCACTCACTATTACAAAAGATGAGATAGATGAAGGATTTAAGCGTTTTGAAAAAGCTATCTCTTCTCTGTAGGGTAGGGTGTTTGGGTTCATCGTTAAAATATATTAAATCTTTTTTCGGTGGACATAATATACATCTTATGATTTCTTTATCTCTCTTTGCTCCTATATTTGCAGATGATTTATCCTCTGTACTCTCTAGTGATAGAACTCAACTATTGGAGTATAAAAAAGGACAAAACCAAGAGCAGACCTCTAAATTGAAGGATTCATGGATAAATCCTATTCAGCTACAATACTCCAAGAGTTACTCTACTCAATACTCAAAGACTATTGGTCTAAAACAGTTTATTATCTCTGTTGACCAACCTATATTTCAGATGGGTGGAATATGGGCTGCAATGAAGTATGCCTCTGCTCTTGGTAAAGCCAATGAGTTAGATATAGAGATTCAGAAAAAAGAGTTAATATCAAATGCCTATAGACTTCTATTTAATCTACGAAAAGCTCAACTCCAAGAGAGAAAATTAGAGCTATTGATAGCCAATGATAATTTAGATATACAGATTCAAAAAGAGAGCTATGATGCAGAGTTGAGTAATAGAACACTCTACGACCAAGCACTACTAAAGAGAAATCGAGATGTAACCTCTAAGTTGGAGACTGAGATGAGTATTGTAAGCTTGAAAAATGATTTTTCTCTTTTGAGTGATAGAAAACCAGAATATTTTAAATTACCAAATTTTACTCTAATGAGACAATCAGAATATGAAGCAGGTCAACTAAAATTAAAACGAGACAAGCTACGAATAGAGGAGAAGAAATATAACTATCGTATGATTTGGACAAAGTATCTACCTAAGCTATCTGTAATAGGACGGTATGTTAGTGAAGATTTGAATCCCATGTTTGCTAGTGGAAATTTAGACCAAGAGTATTATACTTATGGTTTCAAAGTCTCAATGCTTATAAATATTAATGCCAAGAATGATATAGCCAATAGTAAAATAGCCCTATTAGAGTCAAAGATAAATTTTGATGAGGAGCATAAAAAAGTGATAAATAGTTATAAATTAGTAGTTAAAAAACTAGAAGTAATAGACCGAAAAATAGCTCTATCACAAGAAGACGCTACTCACTATCAAAGTATGTTAACCACAACCCAAGAGCTAGAGAAGCTTGGAGATAAGACAAGTTTTGATACACAAATAGTAGCAAATACTCTACAAGTTAGAGAGATTGACCAAAGTATCTATGCTATTGATGCACAATTGGAGCTGTTGGGGTTGTATAGTCAAATATGGCAACCGTAGATTTCGTCTCAGAAAAGTTGACGAAATCTTGATTTTAGATATTTATAGCTAATTTAGCAAACTCCATCCCATTAAATTGCGTCATCTTCACCATGCTATACCCCATCATATCCTCAAAAATAACCTCATCTCCAATAGATAGCTCCTTTTCAAAAAAATACTCCCCGATAATATCACCTTGAATACAGGAGTTTCCAGTTAGTTCATAATAATAAGGTGTAGAACTACTCTGTGTACCTTTTACTTTTAGTCTTTGGTTGACTATGGCTACATCTAGTAGATGTGTCTCTATAGATGTATCAAGTATCACTATATTGTCTACTATATCTAGTACAGTTGTTACAAACTCTCCTGTATCTTTAACTACTGCTTCACCTGGTTCAAAATAGAGCTGTATCGTTGGAAACTCTCGGTTAAACTCTTTGATTAGAGATATAAATCTCTCTGTATTGTACTCACTATCTGTAAAGTTGTGACCTCCCCCTAGATTTATCCATTTGAGTTGAGGTAGTATATCTCTATAGTTAGCTCTAATATGCTCTAGTAGTATAGATACCCCCTCCTCACTAGAGCGAAATAGAGAGTGAAAATGTAGCCCCTCTAGTTCTCTAAAATCCTCTCTATTAAATGCTTGGATAAACTCTATATAGTTAACTCCTAGACGGCTATATGAGAGATTTGGGTTACAGTAGCTTGGGATTGGTAGGTGTAGTTTGGGGTTTATTCTTAGTCCTAGAGAGGCTTTTGTATCTCTAAATCTATACCATTGTGATAGTGAGTTAAATGATATAGTTGATACCTTTTGAGATAACTCTTTTAACTCTTCTTGTTTATAAGCAGGGGTATAGAGGTGAATATCTTTGCCTTTTGCTTCTAGTGCTATTTTTAGCTCCATAGTTGAGCTAATAGAGAAGCCTGATAGTTTTGAGGATATAAGAGGGGTAATCTCCTGATGGTTGAAGCTCTTTAGGGTGTGTAGTATTTTTGCTCCACTTAATTTTTCTATTTTTGATAGTTTTTGTAGGTTTCTGTTTAGTTTTTTTGTATCTATTTGGAAATATGGGGTCTGTATAGTCGGGATGGGGGCATCCCGACCTACGCGTATTTTGTTTTTATTCATACCACTTTTTCCATCCTTCATCATAATACTCTATTAGTTTGTGTCTGCTTAGGGTGTTGGGTTCTACCTCTATTTTGGCAATATCTGGGGAGAATAGAGCTGATTTTTCTATTATATCGTTATTGAGATATTTTAAATCTTTTGGTAGTTTGGTGCTATCTATTTTGATATTGAGTTTTGAAGCCAATACGAAACCCCACTCTCCAAAACTTGGAATATATGTATGATAGGGTAGAGTTTTTAGCCCTGTACTCTCCATACTTTTATCTATAGACCAAAATGCTCTGTGTGTATAGATTGGTGAGGATGCTTGTGTTACCATAGCTCCACCTCTTGAGAGCTGTTTTTTTAGTAGATTATAAAAAGTTTTGCTATATAGTCTACTTAGAGAGATATTATTAGGGTCAGGTAGGTCTATAATTATCACATCATATAGCACTTTGCTCTGCTCTATAAATTTCCAAGCGTCTTGGTTTACTACTTTGACTTTTGGGTTACTATAGGAGTGGTTATTTAGTTTGGATAGAGTAGGGTGGTCTCGAAATAGAGTAGTAATCGCCCTATCAAGGTCAACAAGGGTGATATTTTTGGTATCTTGATACTTTAGAACCTCACGAAGTGCCATCCCATCACCACCACCGATAATTAATATATTCTCATGAGTTTTTGCACTCAACATTATAGGGTGGACGAGTGACTCATGATACCTATATTCATCTATGCTATCAAACTGTATCGCTCCATTTATATAAAATTGAACTCTGCCATTGATTGCTGTGACTACTATCTTTTGATAAGGGGTCTGCTCTTTGTAGATGATTTTATTGTTGTAGAGTTTGTTTTCTATCATGGTTGTGAGATTTGTTGATTGCCAAAAGCCTACTATCAAAATAGATAGAGTAGATAGAAGATATATAATATATCTCCTGTTTAGAATCTCTCTAAAAATATACCAAGCCATAGCCCCCACAAAGAGATTTATCATACCAAATAGAAACGAGGTCTGCATCAATCCCAATTTGGGTACTAATACTAGAGGAAAAAGCAAAGAGGCAAACAATGCACCAATATAGTCAACCGTAAATACATTAGATATATTGGTTTTGAGTGAAAAGCTCTCTTTGAGTATACGGATAATTAGAGGTATCTCAACCCCTAGCATAGCCCCAAGAGAGATAGTTACTAGATACAAAAAAGCATCATAGTTATCTATATAAGCAAAGGCATAAAAGAGTATAAAGCTAGAGAACCCACCAACTATAGCAATAGTAAGTTGTAGTCGTACAAATGCTCTCTCTAGCTTCTCTTCTATAAACCTAGATAACCAAGCACCAATCCCCATAGATGACATAAAAAGCCCAATAACTAGTGAGAAGTGGTATATAGAGTCCCCCAATAGATAGGAGGAGAGAGTGCCATTTAGTAGCTCATAAACCAAGCCACAGATGGCTATTAAAAAAGTCCCAAAGAGTAGGGCTATCTCTTTTGATTTATCTATCATTTGATTGCAGAGGAGATAATCATCCCTAGTGCGATTATAATAGAACCTAATACTATAGCTAGAGCTATATTTGCCTCTTGTGCTATTTTTTTATTGATAGAGTATTTTGTGCCAATCTCAATAATAGTCAGTGTCAAGAAAAATATAGCAACACCTAATCCAGCATAGAGTAGGGTTGATAGTATCTCTGTTGTGTGTATCATTTTGTTTCCTTTTTTATATTATTTTCCATAGCTATAACCACCACTATAACTACCTCCATTTGAACGGTAATGTCTACTACTAGAGCTACTCTGTGTTCGTATACTATGTTTATCTACTGTTACTATCTCCTCTTGACCTATCCCTTGGTAGGTTAGATAGTAGCTTCCAAAAAGAGTTGAGATAAAAAATATAATAATTATCAATTTTGCCATTAGTCATCTGCTCCAAATATAATAAGGAAGATAACCACTATCCAAAATATCGTCACCATTGTATCCCAATCAAAGCTTATAGTTCGGTTGATACCATGGTCACTATCCTCTCTTATCTCTCTATTGTGCAGAAATCTAAAGATATAATAGAGCAAAAAGCTCAACAGTAGAACTATACTAAGATAGATAAAGTAGTTGTCTCTAGCTACAGCCTCTTTTATATTTACTTTTATAGATGATGTTTTGTTTATCGCTACAGGGGTGACTTTTAGCTGATATGTACCTGTCTCTTTTAGTTTTATATAAGCGATAACTCTCTTTGCATTATTTTCCCATGAGGATAATTTTTTGTCTACCAATCCACTTTTGTTAAAAATAATACCCGAATATTGACTTAGGGTAAAGACCCTTTTGCCATCTTTTGTTATATTGATATGAAAATTATTTAAATCTTTTTTATTAGCTGATAGTTTTATTAACTCTATAGATAGTAGATACCTATTTGAGTTGACTTTGAAGTTCGCTGTTACAGGGTTACTGTTTGTCGCTTTTATACTTAATATATTTTTACCTTTTCCATCCATTGCCAAACCTACAAATATAAGTGCAACAATAACCAAAACCCACATAGAGACCCTAGATAGTAGCTTTAAAAAAGGTTTCTCAAAAGGTGCTAAAACATGAAAATCACTTGGCTCTTTTTGTCTCTCTTTTGGAATCTCAAAAGCCCTATAAATCTCCTCTCTATCCATATACTCATCACTATAGTACTCTATCTCATCTTTTGAGCGTTCTATAGTCATACCATAAGGGGGATTGATTAGCTCTCTAAAGCTATATCTATCACCTTTTTTGGCTACCCATGTCAGTTCACCCTCTACAAATTTTATCTTGGCATCATAAGTGGAGTGATATTTGTACTCTTTTTGTTGTGAGTGGATTGATGACCTTAGTGGTATCTCTCCCCAAATCAGATTAGGAAAATCTCTAGTTCTCCTAGAGAATATAATATGCCCCCCCTCAAAAGTTAGCCAAGCATACCCATAGAGTGGAGAAAAAAGCAAAAAATCTATCCACTCCTCTAGTGGGTAGCTAGTGGTCTCATACTCTACTATCCCGATAATAGTATACTCTACACCTTTTATCTTCCCTTTTATACCTATCTTAAAAGGGCTATTGGGTCGTTTTGCATTTTTGAATTGAGATAGTATTTTGTAGTTATTATCAAGGTCAATAACACTTCCACAATATGAGCAGGTAATAGTTCTAACTCGCCCACCACCCATAGCTAGTAGAGGAGATGCACAGTTGGGGCATTTTATACTGTAGCTTCTGCTCATCAATATAGCCTTTTGATTATAAATGGGTCTATCCAATTACCTCTAAATACCCTCATCCCATCTGAAGAGGACTCAACAGTCATAAGGCTAGTCCCACCCTCTGACATATGTGCATAGCGATGTATATCACCTATAGAGATAGATTCAGGTAACTCACCCTCAAAACCGACACATCTACCCTCTCCCATCTCTGTAACCACAAACTTACCATACTTCTTGCCAACAGAGAGTCTATCTATACTCTTAAATGGCAAAACTATTTTGGCTTTGGACTCCAAGACAAAATCCCCCTCATCTACACTCAACCAAAACTCTCTATTTTTGCTATCAACCAAAAACCACTCCTCCCAAAAACCTCGACCATAAGAGTATCTAATTTTGCCAAGTGGAGTATAAGTTTTGTTCTCTATAGATATAGGAACTCGTAGCTCTAACAGAGATGGTTCAGGACTTAGAGTAGATGCTTCGCCGACAAGCTTAACACCCTCATCCTCCAAAAAGATAGAGGATTTACAAGATGGACACTGCACTAATTTTGTCCATCTAAAATATATAGGTAGAGAGTAACCACACTGAGGGCAGTTGATGGTTTTCTCTATGGTGCTTTTGTAGAGTGCCTGTTTTTTCATGAAGGGATTATACTATTTTGTTACTTTATATTGATTTAAGATAAAAAAGGAGCATTATTATCTCTTTTTTAAAGTTCTAATAATATAAAACCCTTTATCCCCAAGATGTAATTGAGTAGAAGCATACTCCCACTCCTCTTTTGTACCCAACCTATAAATATACTCACTCTGCTCTCTATTTAGCCATCTACAATAAGCCTCTATATTGTGTCTATCTATACCAACAACAGGAGAGTTATCAGTTAGATTTTTGCTACCCTCTCTTTTCCATTTTGGTAGGTGTTCTCTATTCTCTTTTGCAAAGTGCATATACTCCCCAATAGTTATAGGATATTTACTTATCTCATACTCTCTATTTGGGACTTGTATCATATCTATAGAGAGGGAGTTCATGATTTTAACCATTTTGGAATTTATAGATTTTTTTATCTCTTTATCTTCCATTAAAAGTTTTAAAGTCTCTTTTGTGGAAATATTAAGCTCCATAGATTCAAAAACTTCTTTTTCATAGGTATTACTACTAGGTATATTATCAACTAATAATGGTTTTTTATTTCTACTAGAGTCTTTAAAGAGACGAAACCCCAAGTTTGTATAACAGTTTGAGTAGACAAATCCAAGACGCAAAGAGGAGTGGGTAGATGATGGTTTATTGAACCATGAGCCACCACGAATAGTTTTGTTTTTTGTTCCTCTATCTATATACTCTCGTCCATTATTTGGGCTATTTTTATAATGAGATTTAAAGTCATCTATACACCACTCCCATATATTGCCGTGCATATCATACAGTCCCCAACTATTTGCTTGTTTTAGACCTACAGGGTGTGTTTTTCTATTGCTGTTTTTCTGATGCCACGCATAACTATCTAGTAGTTTTTTATTATCTCCAAAACACCATCTACTATCACTTTCTGCTCTACAGACAAACTCCCATTCAGATTCTGTTGGTAGTCTATATGTCTCATCTGTTTTTCTATTTAACCACTCAATATAGGCATGAGCATCATCCCAACTAACACAGATAACAGGGTGATTATCCTCTTGTCCAAAAGAGGGATTATCCCAATAGACACCCTTTCTCTTTTTCCAAGTTTTATTATTGTATATCAATGCTCCATTATCAATCTCTGCATCAGTCTCATAACCAGTATCTTCGACAAAAGCCCTAAACTCTCCAACAGTCACAGGATATTTAGCCACTTCAAAATCATAATTGAAAATAACCTCATGCACAGGTTGAGCCGATTTATCTCTATTCGACCCCATCATAAAGCGTTTAGACCGAGGGATAATAACCTCAATCTCCTCACTATCCTCCTCATACTCTTCTAAATAGTTTGATAACTTATCAGCTAGATAACTATAGTTATTCCCCATCTTACGAAGCAATGAGAGTGATATTCTGGCAAACTCTCTATCTACCTCCGAAAACTCTCTGCTCCCTTTTATATTACCTTTGGCACGGATAAAAGCTATAAAATCAAATACCCCTCCATGAGTAGAGATAATCTCAGAGAGTTGGGCAATAGTCTCAAAAGCCTCTCTAGCACCTATTTTTAATATAAGCTCCTCTCTTACCCCCTCCTCCTCATCTGTTCCCCTATAAAATTGATAAAACCCATCTATCTTCTGCTCTCTATCTATAATGGAACTCATCAAAACCTCACTTAGATGCTCTTGTGAACTTTGTGGTAGGAGTTTTTGCTGTACTAGTTTGATAATAGGCAGACTTAGAGGCACAACAGCCAAGAGTTCGAGTAACTCTTTTGCTTGGGTACTTGCGTATCTATAGAAGTTTCTAAGTCTCTCTTTTGAATTTAGTTTTAGTCTCTTTTTAGAGTATTGATACTCACCTCTAAAATCCTCTCGTTCAAATAACGCCCCTGATATTTGACTATTTGGTACTGAACGCATCATCATACCATAGGCATTTAGAGACTTCTCACTAAAATTCAAAATAGGTATCTTTAGAAGTTCAGGTAGATTTCCCTCTTCGTGTAGAAGTATCTCCTCGGCTCTACTATAGAGTTGTGAGTTTAGACTAAAGCTTTTTGGGCTACTCATCTTGCCCATAGAGGCATCTATTAGCTTTGTACCATTCCATAATCGTTGAGGTAACATCTGAATAATAGCTAGAGGTGTATATCTCTGCCACTCCATCAACTCCTCCAAAACCCTACCACTACTCCAAGCTTTGGAAATCATATCACTCAACAGAAAAGTTATACTATCTTTGGTATGGTTTCTATACCAATTACTATTTAAACCACCACTCAACCCCTTTTTCCGATAGAGCTTGATTTCTCTATTATCAGTTGGCATATAGTAGATAGTTGTCTCTCTAAAGATATGATAATTTTTAATCCCCCTAATAAAATCATTTATCAACCTCTCCCAAATCTTCATACTCTCAGAGACATCCACTACAAATAGCAGACTAAATCTCTTCTCAAAACCCTTTTGGTAAAAAGTCCGAAAAATACCTGTCTTTGCGATATAATCAGCTATCCTCTCCTCATCAAACTTATGATTTTGGGTAGAGTTTCTCTTTTGTCTAAAGTGCCTAAGAGCATAAATCAAATCACTATCTTTATATAGTGTACGAACTAGAGGAGTACGAAATGGCAAACTCTGCTTGTTGTTAGTCTTATTAATAGGATATAGCGAAGCATCCCTTTTTCTCCTCTGTTTTACTATCTTGGTCTTAGAGATAGGTGGAGGTGATGAGGTCTCTTTTTTTGGATTAGAGTGTTGCTTCTCTTTTGGCGTGTTGATAGGATTATTAGTGGTAGTAGAAAAATCATCTGATTCTGTTTTTGTAATATATTTTGATAACCATAGAGACTCTGCTAACTCTATCGCATCAATCTCTATATTCTCTTTTTCTAATAGCGTGACTAAGTTTTTTAGGTTTTTCAATATAATCCTTTTTAAAATTCATATATTATACTATATCATATTTGGTTTTGTCTTTTCACTTTTTGTTTTTTCAAATTTTTTTTTAGAGAAAGGCATTCCGTCAAGAAAAACCTACAAATATTTATAAAATAGTATAAGAAAATCTGTAAATCTTAACTCAATCGTTTGCATGGGATTTGATACCTATGCTTTATCTGCATCACTATTCCACTTCAACAAAAGGTACTATTAACCTTTCGTTGAAGAGTTCTATTAAATAGAAGAAATTCGTTAGCACTTTTTATAACTTTTGGATTACACAACTTAAAGAGAGCATCTTTTAACCACTTAAAACAACTATTAAAAGCTATTTTTATATGATTTACTGCTCCATTTAGGTCTGCATTCCAAATTTTGTTTAGTACACTATCTTTAAATAGTCCCCTTTTAGCACGAGTGCCTTTAAACTCATTAGCTGTGGGTTTTTGACCATTTTTAGATTTAGTTTGCACTGCTAAAACATCTCCACTTATGCAAGATGTCTTAGAAGTATAACTTTCATCTATAAATATAACTTCAATTTCATTTTTTATAGCTTTTTCTTCAATATAATGAATTAATTGAATCATTGGTATTTGGATAAAATTCTGTTTTGTCTTTTTTCTTAGATTACATTTACCATTGCTCATTAATTGAGCTATATTTTTTGATAACACTAACTGTTTTACACCATTTAGTTTAAGGTACTCAACTACTCTTTTAGAGATTTTATGAAACTCTGTCTCAAAAAAATCATTTCTCTTTCTATATAAAAACGAAATATATCTTTTTAATCTATGACCTCTTTTAGTCCATTTTGTGGGAATTTGGATTTGAGTTTTATCTTTTTGAATAATAGTTTTATACTCCATCACTTCATCTGAAATTGAGTTGTTTAACTTGGCAATAAATCTATTAAAACAGCTATTATAATGCTTATATTTAGCCCCATCTACAATAAGTGATTGACTCTCTTTGTCATCAATAACAAGTGAAATCAGATTATTAAGACCTATATCAATTCCTGCATGGTTTGAACCAATAGAGCCTATATTTAGGGGTTTATTAATCATTTCTGATTTATCTTTTTTCACTAGAATATAAGAAAATGATAGATAAATTTCAGAATTTCTCATTTTAATAGATACTGATTGAATGGTTTTATCTAGTACCTTTTCATTCTTAATAATTTTGCCAATATAGAAGTATCTCATTTTATTTTTTAGATTTATACCAATAAGATTTTTCTTTGTACTCCAAGCACCACTATCTAATGGAATAGAATAATGTGTAAGTTCGGAGAGTTTTCTAGCTCTAGGCATTTGAGGTTGACCTGTGTATTTATGGGGATTTTTTTTATAATCTTTCAAAGATTTAAAATAGTTACTAAAATCTTTTTTAAATCTTCGTAATACCATAACTAAATTATGATTTTTTAACTCTTGTCCAACCTCTAATAGCTGTTTATATAGTTCATTATCTTGATATTTGTTTTTGATATATTGAATTTTTGTCTGCTTTTTAATGCTTCCTAGCGTATCTGATATACAAGCTCTTACTATCTCATAATCTAAAAAATATTTATAATCTGAATCGTTTTTCTTGAATAAGTCGGTCACTAGAATTGTGATAATGTTTTGCCAATGTTTGTATTTATATATATAGTTGTAAAGAAATGTTTTATCAGCATTGCTATTTATTCTTATCTCAAAAGTTCCCTCAATCTCGGGCTTTTCTTGTATTCCTTTTGCACTATTATTCTTTTTTTTATCTAACTCTTTAGCTACTACTACGCTTGTCATCTTTTAGTTTTTTCATTATATTAAATAGATAGTGTTATTATAACATAATTTCATAAAAAAAAGCAAAATAAATTTTCTTTTTAAAACACTTAATAGAGTTCTCATATATTTTTGTAGAAAATACTAGGTTTTGTGTAGCAGTTACTTAACCCCAAAAAGATGGGATGCCTTCTTTAAGATATATCTTAATAATATCCTATTTAAATGCAATTTTGAGATTTTTTCAGCCAAAATTCACTAAAAATAGGTAAAAATTGCATTGCAATCAAATAGGAGAGTAAAAATAACAATCAATGAAAATAGAGAACTTACACCAAAAGAGTATAAGAATTTGAGTAAAAAAGTTAATGGTGGATATATTCCTGTTAATTATCTCCGAAAAAATCTTTTTAATGCAACGATTAGTGCAAGTAAAGAGTTAATCAGGTTGAAAACAATATATGATGATGGAACTACAAAGTTACGAGTCAATCGTTCTCTTCATCAAAAACATAGAGATTTGCTATCTATACTTTTTAGTGATAACAATGGAGTATCTAAACCTAGCAAAGACGAAGGTTACTATATCAAAACAAACCTTTATAAATTGGCTAAAGCTATGGGTTATGGTACAGGTAAAAAGAAAAATTCAAAATATAAAATATCCTCAGCTACACCACTTATTGAAAAGTTTTTAAATGATTTACAGAGTACATTGATTATTGTTGAAGATGATAGATTTAAATATACGTAACCACCTACCTACCCCAAAACAGGAACAAAAGCCTTACCTAAGAATACAT
>CAZSHP010000012.1:0-33092 GCA_964606545.1 uncultured Sulfurovum sp.
AAGTTTAAAGATACTTTGATGAATCAAACACATTATGATTTATTACGGATTTATGCCAATGAATTAGAAAAGGAAAATACACTTCTATTTGTAATGGGATTTTCATTTGCCGATGAACATATACGAGAATTAACTGTTAGAGTAGCAAATACTAATCCTACTTTGCAAGTTATTATTTTTGCATATGATAAAAAAGCAAAAGAAAATATAGAAAAAAACATTATTATGTCAAAAGTTATGAATAATAATATTTTTATAGAAAGTCCTAGCTCTAAAGAAGATTGTGATTATGTTTATAATTTTGATACGATAAATAAGAAAATTTTTAAAAAGCAGATACTCGATAAAATCGGAGTTTCAGATGAATAAATCATATATTTTAAAAGACTCTGTTTTTAAAGTAGGACAAGTTATCTCTATTGATGGTCGTAATGTTCGAGTGAGAGTCGATAAAAATAAAAATAGCTCTCATCTACTCTATAAAGGAAAGCTTCTCAAAAATATATCCGTTGGGAGTTATATTAAAATAGTTAAAGGTTTTACTAAAATTATTGGTAAAGTTGAGGGAGAGTTTATTGAAGAGGATAGACTAAATTTAAATAAAGAGTATGGTAACAACAAAGATAAAATTCAAAGGGTTCTATCTGTAAGTATGCTTGGATTTTTTGATGATAAGAATAGTTTTCAAAGAGGAATAAAAGAGCTTCCTCTCGTATATGATGAATGTTTTTTATTGGAACATGAAGAGTTTGAAAAAGTTCATGATTTTATAAAAAAAGGAGATGCTCCACTTCATATTGGATATTTATCGCAAGAAAAAGGTCAAAAGATAAATATAGGTGTAAATAGTTTGTTTGCAAGTCATATAGGAATATTTGGTAATACAGGTAGTGGGAAATCTTATACTTTAGCTAAGTTGTATAGTGAATTGTTTAAACAGTATCAAGATAAAGATGGATTTAGAGAAAATGCTAAATTTTATCTTTTTGATTTTAATGGAGAATACATTGATAAAGAGAATTTTTTTGATAGTGTAATTGTAGATGAAAACTTTAAAAATATTTATGATTTATCCACTAGAACCAATGATGGAGACAAATTTCCAATTAGTGAACAGGAAATTAATGATGCTAATTTTTGGGCTGTTTATTTAACAGCTACAGAAAAGACACAAGCACCATTTTTAAAAAGAGCTATAGAGGGTAAATATTATTTAGATAAATTTGATAGTGAATTTGATTTTAAAAAAATTATAAAAGAAAGTCTAAATTCTTTGATTACTAAAAAGTTGGAAAAGAGTGAAATATTGCAGTTTCTAAGAGAGATACAAAATACTTTAAATCAAAATATAGAACTAATATCTGATTATGAAGAGCATCTAAAATGGCATAGTCAACAAGGAAATTTTTATTATGAAAATGATTTTAAAATATATGATAATTTTAATAATTTTAGGAATAAGGTAATAGATGTTAAAGTTGATAGTATAAAAATATCAATATTTAAAATAAGTTATTTTGAAAAAATACGATTAAGAATTATTTTTCAATATTATCATGAACTAGTTAAATATGATTTAAATAGTGAGCATATTTCTCCTTTGATGAAGAGATTAAAAAAAATTGAAGAGTTAGATAGAGTTTTATGTATAAAAGATGAAGAGAGTGATAAAAATTTTAATGTTATTTCTCTAAAAAATGTAAATACTGAAATGAAAAAAATACTACCTCTATTGATTAGCAAACAGATATATGATAAACAGAAGCAAAAACGAGATAAAAAAAGCTATTTGAATATCATTATAGATGAAGCTCATAATATATTATCTGAAATATCAAATAGAGAGAGCGAAACATGGAAAGATTATAGATTAGAGACTTTTGAAGAGATTATAAAAGAGGGTAGAAAATTTGGTGTATTTTTGACTATAGCAAGTCAAAGACCATCAGATATATCTGCTACAATTATCTCTCAACTGCATAACTACTTTTTACATAGATTGATTAATAACAAAGATATTCAAGCTGTTGAAAAAACTATATCATATCTTGATAAACTCTCTTTTGATTCTCTGCCAATTTTGCCTACAGGAAGTTGTATTTTTGCAGGTTTATCAGCACAAGTGCCTGTGGTGGTAGATATTGGCAAGATAGAAGATGGACATGAACCTAAGAGTGAGACTATTACACTTTTAGATTATTGGCAATAACATTCTCATACCCTAAAACCCCATCAATAAAAATAGAAAGCTCAAGAAAATCATCCCAAAATCCCTCAGATAATCGAATTTTCATAAGATTACTTTGAGGAGGATACCAATATTTTTTTATTAAACCCTTTTGCAAACCTGTAGAGCTATTTCTAATAGAGATTTTCAACTCATATCTATCTCTACACGCATAAAAATCACGACATCCATGCCACTCAATATGAAGAATATTATCAATAATTGAAACCTTATTGACATAGAGCCAATTATTAATAAAAATCATTGGTCGTGGTTGAATATATATTTTATCTTGATAAACTGCTCGTAAATGAGTGGGCAAGAGATATAAAAAAGTCTCTTTTTCTGCTTCTGAACGCACAGCAATAAGTTTGAGATTTTTTTCTAAAGGGAGTCGGTTTTTTACTAATATTTCAGAGTGTCTTGCATTGATAATAATATTTTTATATTCAGGAGAAAACCAAGACCTATGATAGATGAGGTTGAAATCTAGCTTATTTAAATCAAAAATATTATCAAATATATTTGGGTGAGTTGCCAAGTTACCATTTGTAAATTTGACACCATCAAGCATAAAAACTCTACTAAAATGAAAAACAAACATCACAGGCATAGGACAATGAGCGTTGTATTGAATGCTGTTTTTGGGCTTAAAGCCTTCATTATTATATTGCGTTGGAGTTGAAGGAGCAAAATAGAGTCGTGCATACTTTTGATGCTCTTGTGAAGTTTTGGCAATGACATCATCATTGGCATTATCATTTTTCATCAATCCCAATCTATTTGCTTCATTGCGTGATAGTAGGGCTTGACATTCCAAAATAGATAGAGCATTACTAATATCCGTAAAATGGAAAAGATACTTAGTCCACCAATTTTGAGCTCCATGAAAATGATTATAAAGATTATCTTGAAACTCTTTTAAAAAATCTGCTTTAGAGTTCATCCAAAATTTCCAAACCTGAAATATCTGCTTTTTTAGTATAGTTCAAAATAATCTTATCCTCATTTTTAAGCACATAATTGAGCCTAGCAAAAAAATCAAAAATCTCATCTTTATGGTCATAAAGTTCATGAGCTATATCTTCATGACAGAGCTTTCCACGGTTTTTGAGGGTAAAAAACATGGTTTTAATATCCTCTTTGGATAGAATAAATTGTTTATTATCACTTTGAATAGCAAAGAGTTCTTCTTTTTCTTTGTAGTTGATAATATAGTTGTCATTTGCTAATGTTACTTTTTCAATAAAGAGTGTCTTTTGTTTATACTCATCAAGCAGGTCTTCAAAAAAGAGCTTAAACGACAGATTTTCAGGTTCAGATAAGAGCCACTCCTCTATATCTTTTGGGGTTAGATGTTCAGGGATAATATCTTTGTCAAACTCATAGATAGAGATATTAATAGGTGATTTTTTGAGATATTTTTCAACAATAGGTTTAACCTCACTCTCCCAATCTAATCCACCATTTCCACAACCTAACTTTGGCATGGCAATATCATTTATTTGGAGTCTGTGAGCATCTTGGACTAATTTTTGAAGACCTTTTTCGATAAACTCAATTTTAGATGGACTTCTCCAATGCTCTTTGGTTGGAAAGTTTAAAATCCATTTATTGGGGGTTTTGTAGAGATTTAAATCGCCGATATTAAACTGATTGGTATCACAGAGTTGTTTGTACTCTTTGAACATTTTTGGGTAATATTTTTTGAAATCATAGGCTATTCCTTTGCCCATAACTCCTACTGTATTTACTGTATTGACAAGAACTTTTGCGTTTGAGGTGAAGAGGTTTCCACTGATGTATTGTATCATGCTAAAGCTCCTCTTGTTGATTTTTTTTGGAATTATACTTGGTTTTTGTTGAAAATGACAATGGGGTAGGAGATAATATTTCAACAAAAACAGAGGCTTTAAGAATCTCAAATCTTAAAAGATTCTTTGTTTATATCCCAAAGCTAAACCCTATAATTCTATTATTTATAGGGATTTATCTTATTATCGTATCTTTAATGTTACAAGAGCAATTATATTAGATATAAACGAAATCATCCAAAATCTAACTATAATCTTGTTTTCAGCCCACTTTTTCATCTCAAAATGATGGTGGATTGGAGCCATAAGGAATATTCGCTTTTTGCGTAAACGGTAGCTACCTATTTGGAGGATTACAGATATGGTTTCTATTACAAATATTAGACCAATTAGTAGGAGTAGAGCTTCACTTTTGCCTATGATTCCCATATATGCAACTACTCCACCAATTGATAGTGAACCTGTATCACCCATAAAAATCTCTGCTGGGTAGCAGTTGTACCACAAAAAGCCCAATAGAGAACCTGCTAGAGTTGATGCTAGAATAGTTACTTCTCCTACACCTTTGATATTTGGTATATATAGATAGCCCGAGAATATAGCGTGACCTGTTATATATACTATAATTCCTAGTGTTGCTAGAGAGATGATAGATGGTACTGTTGCTAAGCCGTCTAGTCCATCTGTGAGATTTACTGCATTGGTAGTAGCTAGAAAGACAAGCAACCAAAATGGAACAGCGAAGTATCCTAAATCTATAATTGGCTCTTTGAAAAATGGGAGATAGATAGTTGTTGGAAACTCAGCCACCCATATTAAAAATAGAGTTACAACTACTCCAACACCTGCTTGGAGGAGAAGTTTTCCTCTGCTTGTTAATCCTTGGAGATTATCTCCTGTCAAGATTTTTCCCAAGTCATCTTTTAATCCGACAAGAGCAAACCCTATGAGAGTTATTAATCCAGCGATAATATAGGGATTTGATATATTGGCTGTGAGTAGAATACCAATAATAGTGGAGATGACAAAAATAGCACCACCCATAGTTGGAGTGTTTTGTTTACTTGCATGATTTGGTACATATTTGTTAATGGGTTGTTGGGCTTTTCTAGCAATAGCCCAAGCCATAAATTTGGGCAGTAAATATAGCGTTAATAGAAAAGCGATAAAAAAACCAAAACCTGCTCTAACAGATATATATTGCAAGATATTTATATTGAAAAAATCATAAAACGAGTATAACATGTAAGATAAATCCCTATTTAAGTAGATAAGTGCTATTTTACTCAAAATTTTATAAAGATAGGGTCAAAGTTAGATGAAGATTCAAAAAACTGTTTTAATTATTACCGATGGTATAGGTTGTAAGCCTGATAGTAACTGTAATGCTTTTAAGGATGCTACCAAACCAACATTTGATAAATTGCTAAAAGATACACCAAAAGCACTGATTTCAACACATGGTTTAAGTGTTGGTTTGCCAGAGGGTCAGATGGGGAACTCGGAGGTTGGACATATGACAATAGGGTCTGGTCGTGTACTGTATCAAGATTTGGTCAAAATCTCATTGGCAATTGAAGATGGGAGTATAGAGCAGAATGAGGCACTTAATGATACATTAGATAAAAGTGATAGAGTCCATATCATTGGACTTTTGAGTGATGGAGGAGTTCACTCTCATATTGAACATATTATCGGTTTGGCAAAACTCTCAAAAGCTAGAGACAAAAAGGTCTTTTTGCACCTTATAACTGATGGTCGAGATGTATCACCCACTTCGGCAAAGAGCTTTGTTTCACAGATAGAGGATATATGTGATGAGGATATATCTATTGCTACTATTGGTGGTAGATTCTATACAATGGATAGAGACAATAGATGGGATAGAGTACAAAAGGGTTATAGTGCTATTGCAACAGCTATAACAACTACAACATTATCTGTTGGTGAGTATATTGAGCATAGTTACGATTTAAAAGAGTATGACGAGTTTATTAAACCTGTAGCATTTGAGAGTTACAATGGTATGCAAGATGGTGACTCTGTGATTATGGCAAATTTCCGTTCTGATAGAGTTAGAGAGATTACAAAGGCTCTTGGAGATAGAGAGTTTGACGGTTTTGAGAGAGAGTATATCTCTTTGAATATTGTAACTATGACACAGTATGATGCCTCTTTTTCATATCCTATTATGTTTAGAAAAGAGATTCCAAAAAATACATTAGCAGAGATAGTTAGCGATGCAAAATTGACACAATTACATACGGCAGAGACCGAGAAGTATGCACATGTTACTTTTTTCTTTAATGGAGGTGTAGAGGAGCCTATGATAGGTGAGAGTAGGGTGCTTATACCTAGTCCTAATGTCAAGACATATGATATGAAACCAGAGATGTCTGCACCCAAGGTGGGAGAGGCTGTTAGAACGGGGATGGATGAGGCTTATGACCTGATAATTGTCAATTTTGCCAATGGTGATATGGTTGGTCATACAGGTAATTATGATGCGGCCTGTTTGGCTGTATCTGCTGTTGATAGAGAGATTGGAGAGATTATAAAAAAAGCAGAGCAGAGAGATTATGCTATTGTCTTGACCTCTGACCATGGGAATTGTGAAGAGATGAGAGATATAGATGGAAATGTCTTGACAAATCATACAGTAGGCGAAGTTTGGTGTTATGTGATGGCAAAAAATATCAAAGAGGTTAGTGCTGGTGGAGGGCTAAATAATATTGCTCCAACGGTTTTGAGTATAATGGGATTGCCAATTCCAAAAGAGATGGATAATCCACTGATTTAATCCAAATTTTATGTGTATTTATGCTTGTATTTGATATTATATAAAAATGTTATTTTATATTTGGTAGGTTCTACTGAAGGGGTTAGTTATGATGGACAATATGTTAAAAGAGTCGGTTGCAACTCTTTTTTGTCATGCAATTAAGTTGGATGGTAAGGATATTAGAGTTGAGCAACCTATATTCTGTCGTTTTATGGGACAGGATTTTGATTGCAAAGGTGATGAAGCTGAGAAGCTTTTGGATGAGATAATGGAGAAGGATGAAGGGAATATTGATACACATATATCAATTGTTAGTAATGCTCTGCATAATGAACCATATAAGAAGATGAATATTCTCAAGCAGTTAAATCATATTATTTTCAAGAGTAATATGAGAGATGAGGATTATGAATACTTTGATAGAGTAAAAAGCTCTTTTTTTACTAGATAGAGCTTATTTTTTGTTTGCAACAAACTTTTTATACTTCATATCCTCATGTATAACATGGTCAACTAGCCATGTTGTTACAAACTCTCCTATGTCTGCAATATGTGTCTCTTTGTCTATTCCAATACAGATGTCTCTTAGTTTGTTGGAGAATTCAAGATGTTGTTCTATATGCTCTTCGAGACCTGGGAATCCCTCCTCTTGTATATACATCTCTTCGTAAATAAAGTGGTCAATAGTGTAGTCAGTGAGTATCATAAACAGTTCTCTAAACTGTTTACTGTCATCTACTCCTGCTTCTACTAAATTATAAATGTCATTTGATAGTTTAAAGAGACCTTTGTGTTGTTTATCAATCTCAACCTCACCCATAGAGTATGCGTCTTTCCATTTTAGTAGTTTCATGATTCTGCCTCAAATATTGACTATTATAATAGTATAAATCAATAATACTTATAACAATATTAAATATAATAGAATTTTTTGAAATGTGTGGATTTTAATCATTATTGTGATACTATAGTATATATCTAACATATAAAGGAGCCATTATGGACAATATGCTCAAAGAATCAGTTGCCGCACTATTTTGTTATATCATAAAAATTGATAACAAAGATGTGCATAAAGAGAGACCTCTCTTTTGTCGCTTTATGCAACAGAATTTTGATTATCCTTGTGAAGATTTGAGTAAAATTTACTATAGGATGCTAGAGAGTGATTATAATATAGATACACATATATCTATTATAGCCAATGCTTTAGCTAATAAAACTTATGAAAAAGTTAGTATTCTAAAGCAAATAAATCATTTTATAATAAAAGATAGTCCTCATACAGATGATTATGATGTTTTTGACAAGGTTAAAAAAGCTTTTGGTTTATACCAAGATTAATAGTTTTTTGACTACAATACCCAAATTTTAGAAAAAAGGGTAATAATGGAATTTAGTGGTAAAAATGTACTTGTAACAGGCTCAAGCCGCGGTATAGGTGCAGAGATAGCAAAGAGATTGGCAGGTTTTGGACTAAAAGTATGGATTAACTATAGAAGTGGAGAGACAGAAGCCAAAGCAGTTCAAGCTGATATTATCTCCTCTGGAGGCGAGGCAGAGGTTATCGGTTTTGATGTGAGTGATGAGAAGGCTTTTGTAGATGCAATGAAGCATATAGTAGCTACTGATGGTGAAATCTCTTATCTAGTAAACAATGCAGGAATTACTAGAGATAAACTAGCTATGAGAATGAAGAGTGATGATTTTATGGCAGTAATTGAAGCTAATCTCAAATCAACATTTATTGGATGTCGTGAGGCTCTCAAAGCTATGAGTAAAAAACGGTTTGGCTCTGTGGTAAATATCGCTTCTATCGTAGGTCAGACAGGTAATGCTGGTCAAACTAATTATTCTGCATCAAAGGGTGGTACTATAGCTATGACAAAATCATTTGCTATTGAGGCTTCTCCTCGTGGAATTCGATTTAATAATATTACTCCAGGATTTATTGAGACAGAGATGACAGCTGTACTGAAGGATGAGGTAAAAGATTCTTTTACTTCTAAAATTCCTTTGGGTAGATTTGGTAAACCAAAAGAGGTAGCTGATGCTGTTGCTTTTCTTTTGAGTGACCACTCAACATATATTACAGGTGAAACCCTAAAGGTAAATGGTGGAATGCTAATGTAGGGTGGGCTTTTAGCCCACCAATTAAAAAAAATAATAATGAAAAGTAAAAAATGGGATTTAAAATACTTCTTTTGGAGGATGATAAGCTTTTTAATGAGACCATAGAGGATTTTTTGGAGGAGGAGGGGTATGAGGTTATAACAGCTCTTGACCCCTATACTGCTTTGGAAATCTCTTATGAGAGTCGATTTGACCTCTATCTTTTTGATGTTAATTTACCTTATGAGAGTGGATTTAATCTGCTTGAGAAACTTCGCGCTAGTGGTGATAAGACTCCTACTATATTTTTAACTTCTCGTGATGATAAAGTCTCTATGATAAAAGGTTTTGATAGTGGTGCTGATGATTATATGAAAAAGCCTATAGATTTAGATGAATTGAGTGTAAGAATTAGAGCTGTTTTAAGAAGAGAGACTAGGGGTGATAGGATTGAATTAGGAGAATATACACTAGATTGTAACAGTAAACGGGTCTATTGTGATGGTAAAGAGTTGAATATTACAAATAAGGCTGTAGAGCTATTACTACTACTTGTAACTGCAAAAGGTGAGGTTGTTAGAGTAGATGAGATAGAGGATAGGTTATGGCATGTGAGTGAAGATGCTAGTTTGGGGGCTATTCGTGTATATATCAACAGCTTGAAGAGATATTTTTCTAATATTGAGAATATTCGTGGAGTTGGGTATCGGTTTGTTATTTAGAGATAGATAATATCTATCTCTAATACTCAAAAGTCTATAGAGCTTGTGTAGCAACCTCGGCAACTCTATTTGCAAAAGCAGATTTATCTTTTGGTTCAATACCCTCTGATAGTTTAGCAGAATCGAGTAGAATCCAAGACATTAGAGCAAAAGTAGCCTCATTTTCTAGTTTGTCCATCTTTTTAATCATCTCATGCTCTGGGTTGATTTCCAAGATAAGTGGTGTCTCTGGTGCTTCTTGTCCCATTTGTGCAAACATATATGCCATTCCTGCCATTGGGTCAGAGGCATCTTTGACTACACATGATGGGCTTGTGGTGAGTCTAGTAGTAGTTTTGACCTCTTTTATCTCATCACCTAGAACTTTTGAGATTCTATCTGTTAGAGATTTGAACTCTTTGCTTAACTCTTCTCTCTCCTCCTCTGTTTTAGAATCAGGTGCATCAATAGTCGTGATGTCTTTTAGAGTCCACTCTTTGTATTGACCAATAGATGGGGTAACAATCTCATCTATCTCTTTGTCATCCATAATTAGCACTTCTATATTTGCTTTTTTGTATGCTTCTAGTAGAGGTGAGTTTCTTAGTACTCTCTCATCTTCTCCTGTGATATAGTAAATCTCTTTTTTCTCTGAATCTCCACGCGAGATATAGTCTGATAAAGATACCATTCCCTCCTCTGTAGAGCTTTTGTATCTTACAATATCTAGTAGTAAATCTTTGTTGGTGTAGTCTTGGAAGATTCCCTCTTTGATTACTTTGTTGTATTGCTCTGTAAAGGTTTTTGCATCATCGTCTTTGAGTTTTTTGATAGCTTGTAGAATCTTTTTGGTGGCATTTTGTTTGATATTTGCCATGATTCTGTTCTGTTGTAGTATCTCACGACTTACATTTAGTGGTAAATCTTCTGAATCTATGATACCTTTTACAAATCTTAGATATGTAGGTAGTAGCTCTTTGTCATCATCTGTGATAAATACTCTTTTGACATAGAGTTTTACACCTGATTGATAGTCCGCTCTATACAAATCCATTGGTGCTTTTTTAGGAATATAGAAAAGTGTAGTGAACTCTTGAGCTCCCTCTACTTTGTTGTGTAGATAGGTTAGTGGTTCATCATCTCCATGTGCTAGAGTTTTATAAAACTCTATATAGTCATCTTTTTTTAGGCTTGATTTTGGCAGAGTCCATAAAGCAGTAGCCTCATTTGCTTGTTCTGTTTTTTTGACTTTTTTTGTTACAGCATCATCACCCTCTCCTGTAGTCTCATCCTCTTCATAGTGCATTATAATTGGATATGGGATGTGGTTAGAGTATTTTTTGATTATCTCTTTGACTCTCCATTTACTTAGAAACTCTTTTTCGTCATCTTTTAATTTGATGTATATTACAGTTCCATGTTCATCTTTTGTTACAGGTTTTACCTCATATTCACCTGTACCATCCGTACTAAACATATAGGCTTGGTCTTCTCCTGCTTTTTTGGATATTACATCTACTTGGCTAGAGACCATAAATACGGAGTAGAATCCAACCCCAAACTGACCGATTAGATTACTATCTTTTTTGGCATCACCTGTCATCTGCTCTACAAATGATTTTGTACCTGATTGGGCGATGGTACCAAGATTTGTCATTAAATCCTCTTCATTCATACCTATACCATTATCAGATATAGTCAAAGAGCCATCTGCCTCATCTAGTTTGATATTTATTTTACCAATCCAATTACTATTTTTGAATTTCTCATCAGTCAACTGCATATAATTAAATTTATCTATTGCATCACTAGAGTTAGAGATAAGTTCTCGGATAAATATCTCCTTGTTTGAGTATAGTGAGTGGGTCATTAATTTTAAGAGTTGACCAATCTCTGTTTGAAACTGATGTTTTGCCATCTTATATATTCCTTGTATCTAATTTTTTTGGCATTGTAGTATATTTTTGCTAATTTTTCAAGTAGTTTCACTAATTTTAGTAAATAAAGTTTAGTCAATATGACTAAAAGTATAAAATTGACTAAAAATATCTCTTTATCTTTTTAACAGCTTAGCACACTATAATTCCATCTATATTTTAAAATAGGAGTTACTATTCTATGCAATTGAATAATATTAAAACTTTGCTATTCATGGTTTTGGCACTGGCTACCCTTTTATCATCATCTCTATATGCAAAAGATAAAAATATCTTGGCATATAAAGATAGAGGAATCAAATACTATCCTAGATATGTGAAAAAAGGTTTGACCAAGATAGGTAAAGCGAGTTGGTATGGTAAGCCGTTTCACAGACGACTAACTGCCTCAGGTGAGCGATACAATATGTACAGTATGACCGCAGCACATCGAACTTATGCTATGAATACTATTCTAAAGGTGACTAACTTACGCAATAAAAAGTCAGTTAGGGTTAGAGTGAATGATAGAGGACCTTTTTATCGTTCAAGAGATATTGACCTATCTTATGGTGCCGCTAAAAAGCTTGGTATAACCAACAAAGGTATAGGTAGAGTCAAAATAGAGGTAATATCTTCTGGCAAAAAAGGGTATAAAAAATCCAAATACAGTAAGAAGAGAAGAGTAAGTCATAAAAAAATAGCAAAAAAAAATAGCTTAAAAAAGCATACTGTTCAGATTGCATCTTTTTATGATATAAAAAGTGCAAAAGAGTTTATGAAAAAGCAGGAGTTAAAAGATTTGAGTATTGTCAAGAAGTATATCGCTTCCCAAAAAAAGACTGCCTATAGAGTTATAGTCAAGTGTACTCCTTGGGAGGCAAAAAATCTGCTTAAATCAAAAAAATTTGATGGAGCTTATCTGTTATCTTAGAGTATAACTCTCCATCCCTCATGTTCAAATAGACTCTTTGCTTTTGAACATAGGGGAGCTTCTATATAGATATATTTTCTATTTATTTTGCTATCATTGTATCTCTCCAATTTTTGGTGAAATTCCATCAACTGCTCTGCCTCTTTTTTCAAGATACGGCTCTTTTTAGAGATATATATGATACAAGCATAATACTTTTTTAGGTCAACACCTAAATATATGTCGAGCTTTTTACGAGAACCAAACTCTTTTATATCTATCTGTTTGAGAGATTTAAAAATTAGTCTATTCTCTTGTAGTTTCTCTACTATATTTTTCATCAATAGCTTAGGGAGTCTAAGTTAATCTCATTTCCATCATAGTAGATTTTACCATCAGATACAAAAGAGTATCCCTCTACCTCAGGAAACTCATATACACTATGTTTTGTGAAATCTCTGTTACTAACAATCAAAAAACCCTGTTTATCTAGTGCATATACTCTATCCTTGTATACAGTAGATATAGAGAAGTGTGCAAATCGAAACTTCTTCTCATCTTGTACAGTTAATGATTCATCAAGTTTAGATATTTGTCCATCTTTTGAAAAAACAAATATAGAGTCTTTATCTAAAATAACTTCGGATATTTCTCTTTTGAACTCTCTTTTACCTCTATTACTATAGGCGATAAGAGTATGTGGTGTTGCTGCTATTAGTGAGTTTTTGAATCTTTTTAAAAATATAATATTATTTAAAAAATTCTCTGTACTTACAAAAATCTCTTTGGATATTTTTAGTGTTTGCAAATTAAGTATAGTTAGTTTACCATTAAGAAGTGGTATAACTACTAAGTTATCAATTTGAATAGGATTTGCTACTCTTGTATCTATACTAAAAACCTTCTCATCTTTGTTATTATAGAGTATGGATTTTTTTGAGAAATCATATATACCAAAATTGTTATCTTTGAGTAGATAGACTAGTGCATTATCTCCGACCATTGCTCCTGCAACCATAGCTTTTACAAATTTAGTCTCTCTGCTCTTTCCATCTTTTATAACTTTACAGTTACCCTCTCTATCAGCTATTATAACAAAACCTGCACTTTGATTTATAAATCTATAACCATTTTCAAGTTTTAGTTTTAACTCTCCTGTTGTGGTTAAAACTTTTCCTGAACTAAGTGTAGCACCATCTCTACTAAAGCTAACAATATCATCGCTTGAACTAAAAGATGGATTAGTTACGGGAGTTTCTGGTGTGTAGTACTGTTTAGAGCCACATCCCACCAAAAAGAGTAGAGTCATAAAGCTTAATAGTAGAGTTTTGCTATTCATTATTTACCTTTAATAGTATAGTGTTTTATAATAGTTGATATATTATAGACTGGAGATTGTTCATCAATAAGCTCTAGTTGGTTTTTTGCCTCATCCATTTTACCCTCTTTTATAAATAGATAAGCATTATGTATAGTTGAAATATCTTTATACATCTCAGAGTCTGATACTTTTCCCTCTAAAACAGAGAGGTGATATGAACTTATATCTGAAATTAGTTCATTTTTTGTAGTTGATAGAGTCTTTAGACTCTCTATATCTCCACTCTCAACAGCTTTTTTATAACTAAAAAGTTCAAATAGTTTAGGATTTTTATCCTTTAGTGTAGCTAGAGCCTCAGCATTATTTGCATCTTTGGTTAGGGTTATATAGGCACTGTTTGCTGAGTCTAATCTGCTCTCTTCTATAAGTTGCATAACCCCTCTACCACTAAAAAAGAGTATAACAAATGCAACCAAAGAGAGAATTGCTATCTTGTTTTTTTTATAAAATTTCTCTAGTTTAAATGCATTAGCTAACATCTGTTCATCTGAACTAAACTCTTTTTTTGCTTCTTTTATCGTATCTTGAATACTCAATTTAATACTCCATAATCTATATTTTTTAAAATTATACCAAATTCTATTTAGCTTTTTCCAAGTATTTACCCTCAACAGTATCAACTTTAATCTTTTCACCCTCTAATATAAAGAAAGGAACTTGTACTACAGCACCTGAGTCAAGTGTTGCAGGTTTTTTACCACCTTGAGAATCACCTTTGAAGTTTGGAGGGGTCTCTACCACTTCATATACAGCAGTTTGAGGAATCTCTACAGAGATAGCTTTGCCATTATGAAAAAGAACCTCTGCCTCCATTCCATCAACCATGAAGTTAAAGGTCTCTTTGCCCACCTGTTCATGTGTTAGTCCAATTTGGTCATAGGTAGTAGTATCCATAAATTGTAACATCTCACCGTCATCATATAGATACTGCATAGTTGTCTGCTCCAAATCAGGTACTTCAAATTTATCACCTGCATGAACTGTTTTTTCTATCACTTTACTTGTGCTTAGGTTTTTAATCTTACATCTAACAAACGCTGCACCTTTACCTGGTTTTACATGTTGAAAATCAATTACTTTGTATGGATTTCCATCCAACTCTAATCTAACACCTTTTTTAAGGTCACCCATTGAGACTGTTGCCATATCTACAACTCCTAAATTTTTTCGTGATTATAACATATTAATTTTACATTGATAAACTGTTTATCTTTATTTGGTATACTTACAAAATATTAAATTAAAGGCATTAAATGAAAATTTTTTTAAAAGCTATTTTTCTCTTAGGAGTTCTTGGTTCTATGGTCTACTCAAATGGGATAGATAAATCTATAGTCAAAATATATACAGTATCAAAAAATCCAGACTATTTAGAGCCTTGGAATAGTACAATAAGTCGCTCTAGTGGTTCAGGGAGTATTATATCAGGTAATAGAATATTGACTAATGCTCATGTAGTAGCAAACCATACATTTTTAGAGGTTAAAAAGTATGGTGATTCCAAAAGGTATCAAGCAAAGGTATTAAATGTCTCACATGAGACAGATTTAGCACTTCTTGTAGTTAATGATGATAATTTTTTCAAAGATACAACAGCTTTAACATTTGGAGGATTACCAAATATCCAAGACAAAGTGACAGTATATGGATACCCAATGGGAGGGAATACTATATCTGTGAGTACGGGAATTGTATCGAGAATAGAGCATAATATCTATGTCCATAGTGGTCAGAGCTTTCTATCTATACAGATTGATGCGGCGATAAATCCTGGGAACTCGGGAGGTCCTGCCATCTCCAATGGCAAAATAGTTGGAGTTGTGATGCAACAGATAGCTATGTCTCAAAATATAGGGTATATGGTTCCTGTAGATGTAGTTCAACATTTTCTAAAGGATGTAGAAGATGGAGAGTATGATGGTTTTCCAAAGCTTGGGATTCAGATAGATATGATAGAGAATCCAACACAAAAAGAGTATTATGGATTGGATGAGAAAGATGGTGGTATTTTAGTTACAGATATTCTATACAACTCTCCATTCAAAGAGGTACTAAAAAAAGATGATATTATAATAGCGATAGATAGCAACAAGATAGAGAGTGATGGAACAGTTGAGTTTAGAGATAATCAGTATACACATTTTAAATACTATATAGACCTTCATCAATATGGAGATGAGGTTGAACTAGATATTTTGAGAAAAGGTAAAAGGATGCAACTTAGAGTAAAGCTTCCTGAAAAACAGAGTAGAGACAAAGAGCTATTTGATAGATTAGAGTATGACAAGATGCCGAGCTACTTTATACTTGGAGGATATGTATTCTCTCCATTGACTAAAAATCTCTTGAACTCATCTCCTATGCCACACCTTCCTCTTCGTTATGGTGCTACTAAATTTCCTACAAAAGATAAACAGGAGATTGTTATTCTACTAAAGGTGTTAGCCTCTAGTCTTAGTAGAGGTGATTATGGATTAGGTTTTTGGAAAATAGATAAGGTGAATGGAAAAAGCTTTAGTGATTTAAAAGAGTTCTACTCTATGGTCTCCAACTCAAAAGAGAAATATATTGTATTAGAGGATGAGGATGGCTCCAAGGTGATTATAGACAAAGAGAAAGCAGAAGCGATTAAAGATGAAATCTTAACGAGATATAGTATTAAATCTGTTAAATCGGACGATTTATAGGTTAAAATTTGAGGGTTAGGAGTAGTATTTCTTAAAACTTATCTTAAACTTCAAAATCATTTGGCATAATTCTAAAATAGATAACGAAAGAGGATAAAATATGAAGAATATATTGGTAATCTTATTTATTAGTATAACAGTTGTATTAAGTTTAAATGCAAAAGATTTGCCTACAGAAGAGAGTTTGATTGAGGGAAAACTAGATAATGGATTCCAATATATTATAAAAAAAAATGCTAAACCCAAAGATAGAGCTGAATTGAGACTTGTTGTCAAGGTAGGTTCACTTGAAGAGGATGATGACCAAAAGGGTATAGCACACTTTACGGAGCATATGGCATTTAATGGTTCTAAACATTTTAAAAAAAATGAGTTAATTAAATATTTAGAGTCAACAGGTGTAAAATTTGGTATTCATCTCAATGCAAGTACAGGTTATGAGAGAACTCTATATAAACTTACTGTTCCTTTGGAAAAAGATAATTTGGAAAAGAGCTTTTTAGTTTTTGAAGATTGGGCAGGTGGATTAAATTTTAATCCAAAAGAGTTTGATAAAGAGAGAGGAGTGATATTAGAAGAGGCTAGAAGTAGAGATAATTTAGGTTTTAGGCTCTATAATAAATCAAAACATCTTTTTTTAGGGAATTCAAGATTTATGGATAGATTGCCTATTGGAGACAAAAATATAGTTAGAAATATATCTGTTAAGAGAGCAAGAGAGTTTTATGATAAGTGGTATAGACCAGAGTTTATGTACTTTATTGCAGTTGGGGATTTTAATGAGACAAAGGTTGAGACTTTAATCAAAAGTCATTTTTCTGCTCTAAAAAATAGCTGTAGTGACAAGCGAACATCAAGAGAGATTCCTGATATAAATTATACACGGGTTTTTTCTATTACAGACAAAGAGTTAACTTCTAATGCACTATCTGTAGAGTATATGGATGAGATAACATACACTAAAACCAAAAAAGATTTAAGAGAGGGGATTGTAGAGTCTATGACCTATAATCTTTTTAATATGAAA
Source organism: uncultured Sulfurovum sp. (assembly GCA_964606545.1). Classification (GTDB taxonomy): domain Bacteria; phylum Campylobacterota; class Campylobacteria; order Campylobacterales; family Sulfurovaceae; genus UBA1140. The sequence continues at coordinate 17,561 of CAZSHP010000012.1, forward strand.
GCAGAGGAACAACTATTAAAAGATAACCCAAAAGCTACTACTATTGGACTCTCAGATGGTCAAATAAGTGAAAAAAAGGGTAGTTATAAATTTTCGGTTACCTATAGAGGAGATAATGAGAAGTCTGCTCTAAAAGAGTTGTATGAGCTTATATGGAGTTTTGAAAAGTATGGATTTTCTCAAGATAATTTAAATCTTGTAAAGATACAACAACTCTCTGCGAATGAAAAAGCCTACAAGAGACTCTCTGATATGAGGTCACCATCTATAGCATCTACATTGGTTCAATACGTACAGCATCATGATGAGTCGGTATATATTGATTATGATGCAGAGTATAGACTACGAAAAGAGATAATAGAGGATATTAAGTTAGAAGAGATAAATGCTCTATTTAGAAAAATTTTGGGTATAGAGAATCGAGTGGTGCTTTTCGTCAACACTACTGGTAACTCTGTATCTAAAAAAGAGGTACTAGAGGTTATAGAGAAGGCAAAAGAGAGTATCTCAGACTATAGCAAAGTAAAAAAACTACCAAATAAACTTCTAAAAGAGGAGCTAAAATCCAAAAAAATTCTCTCTAAAACATATGACAAAAAGAGGGGTGTATATAAATTTATTTTGGAGAATGGTATAGAGGTTGCATTTAAAGAGACTGATTTTTCAAAAAATAGCGTTCAGCTAAGAGCCTTTAGTTTTGGTGGGGATTCTCTCTATGAGGTCAAGGATTTAGATTCTGCTACTAAAGCTACCTCATTTGTATCCAAATCAGGTGCAGGGGATTTTTCTTTAATTGATATGGCTAAGATTTTAGCAGGTAAACAGGTTTCTGCTTCTGCTACTATATCAGAGCTTATAGAGAGTCTATATGCTTCTGCAAATGTAGAGGATATAGATACTATGTTTGAGCTTATGTATCTAAAATTAACCAAGCCAAAAATAGATAAGATTATTGCGAAAAATAGAAAAAAACAGCTAAAAGATATAGCTGAAAAAGAGGATAAAAATCCAAAAACGAAGTTTAACAAAGAGTTTTTTCTCCATTTCTATAAGAATGACCCAAGAATAATCTATGATACCAATGAGAGTATAGATAGATTGAGTAGCGATAAGATGTTAAGTATTTTTAAAGATAGATTCTCTGATATGAATAACTTTAAGTTTGTTATTATAGGTGATGTCAAGGTGGATAAAATAGAAAAACTTATAGCTAAATATTTAGGAAATCTACCAACCAAAGATAGAGAAGAGAGTTTTATAGATAGAGAAGAGGATTATCTAAAAGGAAATCAGAAATTTATAAAGTTTTATAATAATGAAAATATATCAAATGTTGCTATTCTATACAAAAGTGAATTACCATACAGCAAAAAACGAGAATTGGCAATAGAGGCTATGAGTAGCATATTAAAAGTCAGACTAAGAGAGCTTATTCGTGAAGAGAAATCGGGTGTATATGGAATAGGTGTGACAGCTAGTATATCGAGATTGAAAAAAAATAAGTCAGAAGTCAAGATTAGATTTTCATGTGACCCAAAGAGGAGAGCAGAACTAATTACTGATATATATGAAGAGATAGATAGATTTAAAAAGGATTTAGTAGAAGATAAAGAGTTAGCCGTATATAAGAAAAAGTTTCATAAAAGTTATGAGACAGCTATAAAAGAGAACTTCTATTGGATGACATATATGATAGATAGCTATATGTACAACACTACATTGGATGAGATGCTTGATAAGCCCAAAATGGTAGATAGCCTAACAGTAGAGGATATTAGAGAGATTGCAAATGAGCTATTTGTAGAGAATCGGTTACAGGCTGAACTAAATCCCAAGGATGGAGTAGATGCAAAATAGAAGTTGGGGTGTTTTCAATAGAAAACACCGATTTAAAATGGAGGAGTGATTCTAAAAAACCTCTTCTATATCTCTCTCTACGGACATTGCTAAATAGTGTAGTGAGTTAAAAAACTGCTCCTCATCAAGTGGTTTTTGTAAAAAAGTGTCAATTCCTATCTTTGATGCTCTCTCTTTATAAGAGTTATCATCTCGTGCAGTAAAAAGAGAGATTATCTGATTTGAATCTATCTTTTTAATCTCTTTAGACATCTCAAGTCCACACATATTGGGCATAGTAATATCACTAATAACTATATTGGGTCGTTTCTCTTTATATAGTTTTAGCCCCTCTATGCCATCTCTTGCCAAAAAAACCTCTTCGCAGTATGATTTTAGGAGAGTACCTATCATATCTCGTACATTATGGTCATCATCTACAAACAGTATAGTAATTTCATCTAATAGCATGGCTTTTGTCCCCTTTTTAGTTGATTTGTTAATAATAACATAAATTTGTTTAACTATAATACCATAAAGTATTAAATTTAAACAAAAAAGGTTGAATAAATATGTCTATTTCAAATAAAGATATAAAACAAGAGATAATCCAATTTAAAGATATAGCAGATATTTTCAACTCATTTGAGTTTGGTTGTAGTAAATATAGAGATAGATTAGAGATAAAAAATGACTACTTAGATGCAATATTGGATGGAACAGTTAATATTATTATATTAAAAGATTTTAATAGAGATATTCTATATATAAATAGACAGTTCTATAACTACTTTCCACAGTACAAAAATATATCTGATTTCAAAAAGAGACATAATTCTATATCGGAACTATTTGATAGTGATATGGAGGGTTATATAGATAGAGAGTATTATCATAAAAATTTTGAGTATATTGTATCAGATGAGAGAGAGTACAAAGTTAAAATTACTCAAGAGAATAAGACCTCATTTTTTAAATTAACAGTTAGTAAATCAAAACTTGCCAAAAAATATTTTGTAGTTATATTAGCTGATATAACAAAATTGGAGTTAGAGAGAAAGAAAAATATCCAACACGAAAGGATGCTTCAGCAACAGGCTAAAATGGCATCTATGGGTGAGATGATAGGAAATATAGCTCATCAGTGGAGACAACCACTCAATGCTCTAAGTGTGATTAATATTTTATTACATAGAAAATATGAGATGAATAGCCTCTCAAGAGAGGATATGAAACAGTTCAAAGAGAAGACTGATAATATCATCAAAAAGATGAATAGTACAATAGATGATTTTCGGAATTTTTTCTCTCCCGAACGGAAGAAAAAACAGAAATTCTCTGTCCAAAAGGCTATAGATAGTACAGTCTCATTTATGGGAAATCCCTATTTGAAAAGTCGTATTAAGATAGTAAACCATAGTGAGGAGGATATAGAGATAGTTGGTTATAGAGGAGAGGTAGAGCAGGTATTTCTAAATATATTTAATAACTCCCGAGATGCTATAAAGTCCCAAGCAGATAAAAAACTGATGATAACTATTGATATATTTCTTATAGATAATAGGGTTCAAATAGAGATAGAGGATAATGCAGGAGGGGTGGATGAGAAGATTATAGATAGAGTCTGTGAACCCTATTTTACTACTAAGTTTGAATCGGAAGGGACAGGTATAGGGCTATATATGTCAAAAATGATTATAGAGAAGTCTATGGGAGGAACTTTTAGATTTAAAAATAGAGGGGAGGGTGTTGTGGTTATTATAACTATAAATCGGGATATTCCTACCCCGATAACTTGAGTTTATATTGTATATCTAACTGAAGTTCCTTCACTATAGTTTGGAACATTATCATAGGAGAAGACAGCATAATATTTATTCATCTTAGTAGAACCAAAACTATCATAAGTATAGTTATCTGACCCAGCATATAGTTTTACACCATCAAAAGGATTTTTTGGGACATGCCAACGATTCCTAACTACATAGTAGCCTACTAGTCCATCATCATGAACTCTATCCCATGTTAATTTTACTAAATTTTTATCAATTTTAGCTGATAGATTTTTGGGTGATGGAGGAGCCTCTTTTCTTCTTCTAATATATCTAATTATTAGTTTTGCTGATTTTCTACCCTCAGCTGCCCAATGGATTAGATGTGGTCTGCTTAGTACAGATGTTGGACGGATTATAAATTTTGCCTCTTTGTTGTTTTCGTGCATCTCCTCAAGGGCGAGTTTAGAAAACTTGTCAAAAGCAAAATGGTGTCTCTTTTTTTTACCAAGTTGTGCAGAACTCACCTCATAACCTATATATTCAATTCTCTCTCTATCTTTTATATCATGATATGAGAACTCATCTATATCTACAAATTCAACATCATAACGAATATCAACCTCTTTTTTGACTGTAGATGTGTTGTTTATTCGTATCCAAGCCTCTGTAATAACTGTATTTTCAATATCAGGCAGAGGGGATAGGTCAAATGCCATATAGGCGTATACCTTCTTGTTATCCTTGTCAAATCCACAAGCTAGTTTATCTGGAATTACCTCATCTTCAGATATAGTCATAGCATTAGATATATCAAGAGCAATTTTTTGAGAAGGGACAGTATATTTTATATCTATAGATGGTCTATAGTGTAATCCACCACCTTGATTCCCATATCCTAAATCAAATACCATGATTTGAGAATCTCTCCCTACAGGAAGTTTAGTAGGACCTTTTAGTTTGATGATGACTTTTTTATTAGCTAGTTGCTCCTGTAGCTTCTCTCTCTCAAAGGCATTAAAATTCCAATGTCTCCATATCCCTTGAGTTAACTGTTCAGAGGGGATGCTTTTACCAACAGTTTTTATATGTTTGGCATTGTGTACCTGCTCATAGTCTTGTATATCGGATATACTATCAGAATCAACTATAGATAGTGACCACTCACCATATTTTTCTATCTTTGCAGAGACTCTATTTAGAGGATATAGTGATACTTTTGCATCTAATATAATAGCATTTTTGGGAATACTATCAAGATTAAATTGCATAATTCCATAACTTATTCCAAGTCCAGTACTTACACCCACTTTGAGAGAGTTAACCCCAAAATGACCTCTGTTTGCCTCTAGTGATTTTTGGGCTACATATCCAATATTTGAACTTTTTGTAAATATAGTTCTATGAAATTCATGCTCTTCAAGTAGAGTTTTTAGTTTAACCTTTGGAGCAATTGGAGATTTCATATTGGAGAGTTTATGTACAGCTCTTATGTAATAGAAATACATCTCTCCACTATGTAAGTTCTCATCTCTAAACTCCCTATTACATGTGACTCCAATTAATGAAGAGTCATTACATGCCATTTTGTTGTTTCTATTTCTATAAATCTCAAAATAGACCTCTCTGTTCTGCTCGGGATAGTCCCATGAGAGATAACAGCTACTAGAGTCAAACATAGAGAGGTGAAAATTTTCTACTCTTGGAGGAGCATTTTTACCATAGTTTTTTGACTCTCCTAGTGCATATAGTAGAGCAGGGATATTCTCATCTACAGACTCTTTCATATTTTGCATATAGTCAGGAATGTTTCTTGTTCCTACTTCAACTACAGTAGCTAAAATACCTTTTGAGTAGTAGAACTCTCTACCACTTCCTGAGATGAGTTTTGTTGGTGGTTTTCCTCTATTGATACCATATCTTCGTCCTGTTACTTTATAGATATGGTAGTTCATATTGGCACATAGGGTATTTAGGTCTGTTCCCTCTAACTCCTTTTCATGATTGAACTTATGAGCAGGGAAAAATACATTACCTTGGGAGTGGTAATCCAGTGCAATAGTTATATTATCATGACTCTCTACAAAATCTCTTATCGCTTGTGTCTCTGGTTCAGAAAATGGTTTAGTTCCTCCATAGACATTAGATGCTGTATTGGTTGTTCTCTTAAAACCTATAGGAAAGTTACGATTCAAATCAACACCAAAAGTTCCATCTCCATTATCTCTTCGATTTTTACGCCAAAATGAGAAGTGTAGACGACTATACTCAAAACCATCAGGATTTAGGCATGGAACCATATAGAGTGTATTGTTAGTTAGAGTTCTTAGAATCTTTGGGTTGGAGTTGTGATTTTTTAGTAGATAATCTATAAACTCTATACCTAACTCATTTCCAATCCACTCTCTAGCATGAATCGTTCCTGTAAAAAGCAGTGCTGGTTTTAGATTGGCATATGCCACATTGAGTGAGATAGTTGCTAATAGTATATCTCTTTTTTCATAACTCTTGCCGATACTCTGTACTGTTATAAGGTCAGGGTAGTTCTTGGCACACTTGAAAAGAAAGTCACAGCTCTCTTGATAAGATTTGTATTGTTGTTTCATAATCTATTTTCCCCTTAGTAAAGTTGGTGGGTTCAATGCTACTCCAAAATAGGAGTAGCTTGATTGTAGGCAGAGATACCCACAATGCTAAAGGGTACTACTGTGCTACTATTGAGTCTTTTTGGCTCTCTTTATAAGAGTTCCATGTTTCAATTATCCTCTTAACAAGTTTACTATCTATAGATTTAATATCACCTAGAACTCTAGGTTCAATATCTAATGTGTTAACAAGTTCAGTATGATTAAATCGAGTTAGGATTTTACTCAATTTCTTCTTACCTATACCTTTGATTGAGAGAAGTAGTTGCTCTAACTCCTCATCGCTTATATTAATGACCTCTGTAGCCTCATCTCCACTTACCTCTGGAGCCTCTTCGGTTTTAAGTGCAGGTACTTTCATAGATTTAATATTTTTAAGAGCAAATCTATCTTGGTAGTTCCATTTTTCACTTGGCCACTCCTCAAATGTTCTCTCTTTTACATCAAACATCTTATAGACCTCATCTAACTCATGTAGATATACTTCACCCTTTCCATACATCTTTCTCTTTGTACCAAAGTATGTATCATCAGAGCTTTGGCTATATTTTCCAAATGTAATATGTCTCATAGTTCTAAGTAGACTTGAGTCTATTTTGCTTAACTCTTCCCAGTTGAACATAGGTGTATGTGGTTTTCTAAATCTACCCTCACTTAGACTCCACATAAGATATTGACCAATCCAGTCTCTAATATATGGAAACGCAGCAAAAGCTGTAGCACACTCTAGGATTCTAACCTTGCCATCCTTGCCATATGCAATATCACATGCCCAATACTCTGCATTGGCTGCTTTTGATGTTCTAACAGCCAAATCAAGAACAGATTTTGGAACATTCATATAGTCCATAGAACCACCTTGGCTAGTATTAGTCAACCATTCACCCTCAGGTGGTCTTCTCCAAAATGCACACACTGGTTTGTGACCTATAAGCATTACTCGAATATCTGCCTCCATTGGAACAAAATCTTGGAAATACATTGGGTGGTATTTTTTGTTATCATATAGCTCTTTCGCTTCACTGTATGAGTCTACTTTATGTACAAAATATCCACCATAGTTAGATGGTCCATAAGATTTTTTGACAATTTTTGGATACTCTGTTTTTTTCAAAAATTTATCTGCATTTGGTCTATTATAATATATGTAAGTTTTTGGAATTGGTAAGTTATATTTCCAAGCAAATCTTGTCACATTCTCTTTTGACTTGTTGGAGAATTGTGTATCAAGAGATGGGATAAATCTCACATGTGGTAGCTCTCTAGCTATCTCTCTAAATGTCTCATATGCAGTTGCAGGAATATTTCCAATAAGTACATCAATCTTCTTCTTTTTAACCTCTTTTATAAATCTATCTTTGTCTTTTCCCCAGTGGTAAGTTACTGTCTCTATCTTGTTTGGCCACCCCTTGAAGTTTGAGTGGTCAAAAAATCTAAGGACATAGTCCATGTATAAAAATCCAAGTTTTGGTAGTTGTTTATTGCTTAAGCCCATTGTTTTTCCTTTTAGTTTTAAAAATTTTATTTTTTTGTTTTTCTATCTATCATATTAACGATAAGGTCTATTTTCTTATCATTAAAATTCAGACCCATCTTCTCTTGTTCAGGTGTTGCAAATGCAGGTATTCCATTTACCTCTAATACTATATACTCCTCTTTTTCCATATCATAAATAATGTCAACTCCTGCAATATCTGTACCACAGGCTTTAGCTGCTTTTGTGGCAACTTTGATAATCTCATCGTTTGCCTCTCTCATGAATACCGAACCACCACTAGTAATATTGGTTCGCCAATCGCTACCATTAGCTTTTCGTCCGTAGCAACTTACAAATTTACCATCAACAATATCGACTCTAAAGTCAGTATTATCATATTTGATAAATCTCTCTACATAAAAGTATCGTAAATCCATCTGATTTAGAAATGGCATCAACATATCCAAGTTAGCTTCACTCTCAATCTTGGTTAGACCAACTCCACCCCAACCATCTGTAGGTTTATAGACCATCTTTGCCCATTTTTTGATAGTTTTTCTAAGCTCTGCTGTATCATCACGGTGACAAAGTCTATAGTCAGCTGTTGGGATTCCAGCATTTCTTAGAACAAAAGAGGTATGAAATTTATCTTCTGTTAGAGCAAAAGAGTCATATGAGTTTATCATAGGAATAACATGACTTAGTGCTTTGTATAGATAGACTTGATATTGAGTCTGTTCTCCTGCATTATATGAAAAAAATAGGTCTAGTTTATTTAGTCTAGTCTTGCCATGGTATATATTTCCATTTCTTGCTGTTGCATTTCTTAGATTGAGATTATCTAAAACATCAATCTCTCTCTCTTTGAGTTTTTTTATAATTTTTTTACCTATGGCATCGCCTCCACCATTTTGATAAAGCCACATACCTATTGTTCTACTTTTTCCCATTATCTATTCCTAAATCTTTTGTGAATGTTGTTTTATGTTTTAAATTGCTACTATATATTTTATAAAAAACTGCTTAAATAGGCATTTTTTACAGGTGGAATTATAGCTACTGTTTATATAAAAGAAATTAAAATTAGTCAATATTTTTTCAAAAAAAAAATAGTAGTATATTTTAACATAAAATCTATCTTAAGAAATTTATATATTATAATAAATAAGATATAATTTAAAGTTAAATCCAAATCCAAAGGGCAATTTATGAAAAAGACAAAATCAGAACTATTTATCTTAATAATATATCTAACTATTATGTTTGGTTCAGGTTATATACTATTTAATTCCTATTTAACTTATTCGACTCTAAATGGTGTTATAGATAAAAATATACTAGAGATGGTTATGGGAGCTTCATCTTTAGTTATGATTTTCTCTCTCTTTCTCTTCTCTCGAAGAGAGTATCTATTTAAATATATAAAAGTTGAACAGCAAAATTTGAAAAGTCTGTTGAGAAATGTAGAGAGTTGTCCAGATACAGGCAAAGTAAAAAATTTCAAAGAGACTATCAAAGATAAGAATCCGGCTGAGATATATGCTCTAATGTCAGAGATGATAACAGAGTTGCAAGAAAGTAAAAATTTAGCCGACCAAGCAAACAAAACCAAGAGCCTTTTTTTGGCAAATATGTCACATGAGATTCGTACCCCTCTTAATGGGATTGTAGGGTTTACTAAGATTTTAAAATCAACCCAATTAGATAGTGAGCAGTTAGACTTTATAGATATAATCCGTAAAAGTTCAGAAGACCTACTCGTAACCATTAATGATATACTCGATTTATCAAAGATTGAGAGTGGAAATATAGAGCTAGAGGAGCTATTTTTTAACCCAATGGATGAGTTTGAGAATATTATAGAGACCTATGCAGCAAATGCTTCTAAAAAAGATATTGATTTCTCTTTGTGGATTGACCCGGCATTCTCATCTATACTTCTTCGTAGTGACCCAGTCAAGATTAAACAAGTTTTGATAAATCTAATATCTAATGCTATTAAATTTACTGATAAAAGAGGTACAATAGATGTATTGATAGAGAGAGTTAAATCAACCAATAAGAGAGCATCAGTTAAATTTACAGTCAAAGATAGTGGAATAGGTATTAGTGATGAGAACAAAGAGAGAGTCTTTGAAGCATTTACACAAGCTGATATTAGCTCAAATAGAGAGTATGGTGGTACAGGATTAGGACTTACAATATCTGCTAATTTAGTCTCTATATTGGGTGGAGAGTTGAAATTAGATAGCTCTGTAGGTAGTGGTTCATCATTCTATTTTACACTAGAGATGGATAGTGAATCTCTCAAAGATAATTATAAAATCAAACCTATAAAGATGGCTATATACTCTCCAGAGGATGTTCAATCAAAAGACTCCGACCACTATTTGGAGGATTATCTATTATCGTTTAAAGAATTCTCTACTATTAGATTCAAAACTTATAGAGAGTGTATTGATGCAGATGAGTCTCTGTTTGATGCACTATATATTCACTCAGACCAAATAGAAGAAGAGGAACTAAAGAGTATAGTTCAAAAACATAAAGGGCATAGTCAGATAATCTTGGTTACAAAACTAAATAGAAGAGATAGAGTTTTAGATATTTCATCTATATTCTCTCAGGTACTATATGAGCCAATTACCTACTCAAAAGTTGAAAAATCTATAAAGATAGTTTTAGAGCGTAGAGTAGAGCTAAAGGTAGAGTCAAAAGATAAAAGTAGTAATCCTCCACTATTTGATAATTTAAAAGCTTTGGTTGTAGAGGACAATCCTATTAATAGAAAGATGATTCAACTTACTCTAAAGGGTATAGGAATCTCAAGTGATATGGCAGAGGATGGTAGAATAGGTTATAAGATGCGTACTAGAAAAGAGTATGATATTATATTTATGGATATTCAGATGCCTGTAATGAATGGGATAGAGTCTACAAAGGCAATTTTGAAGTATGAAAAAGAGAATAATCTAACACATATACCAATTGTAGCAGTAACAGCCAATGCTCTTATTGGCGATAGAGAGCGATTTTTAGCTGAGGGTTTGGATGAGTATATCTCTAAACCTATAGATTTAAAGAAGTTTATATCTGTTCTCAAAAAGTTTTTTCCTACAGAGTCTGTAGAGACAAATAAAAAAGATATTTTACTATATAAACAGACTCCAACAGAGGCAAAAATAGTAGGTGCTATACTAAAAAAATTGGGTTATAGTGTTGATATAGCCAATAGTGTTGAAGATTTAAAAGATGATATGGATAGAGATAGTTATCATAGTATTCTATTAGATAGAGTCAACTCCGATGCTACTCATGAGATTGTTAGCCAAAAGATTAAATCAAAAAATATACCAACACTTCTTTTCGTAGATGATAATATAAAGGTGGTCTCTAGTGATAGAGAAATATATACACATGTGACCAATAAACTTACTGATTTTAATCGTATTAAAGAGAAGGTTGATAGTATGATGGTAGAATAATTCAAAATCAAAATAGGAGACCCTATGAGAGAGATAGAATTTGATGTAGTAGTCAAAGCTGTTAGAGATATTATCGTACATTGTGGTACAGATTTGCCACAAGATACATATGATGCACTAGAGGAGGCGATGGAGAATGAAAAATCACCTGTGAGCAAAGAGGTAATCAAGCAGATACTTGAAAATGCTAATATTGCCAAAAACGAGAAACGACCACTCTGCCAAGATACAGGTTTAGCTGTCTTCTTTGTCAATGTTGGTGATGAGGTCAAGATAAAAGGTGGACTTCTGCGAGACGCTATCAACAAAGGAACAGAGCAGGGATATACAGACGCCTATCTAAGAGCCTCTACCTGTGAGCCATTTAGCCGAGCAAATCTAAAAGATACAGTAGGATATAACCTCCCTGCAATCATACACTTTGATATAGTAGCAGGTGACAAGATTGATATTGAGTATGCCGCCAAAGGTGGTGGAAGTGAAAATGTAAGCCGTGCAAAAGTATTCCCACCAGCAGCAGGAAAAGCAGGAATTATAGAGTATGTAAAAGAGGTTATCTCTGATGCAGGTGGAAACCCATGTCCTCCAATAACTGTGGGCGTTGGTATTGGTGGAACTTTTGAAAAGGCTGTTATTAGCTCAAAACATGCACTATTTAGAGATATAGGTTCAGTTAATCCCGACCCAGAATTAGCAGAGATGGAAGAGATTATGATGACAGAGATAAATAATCTAGGAATTGGTGCAATGGGAATGGGTGGAACAAAAACAGCTCTAGCCGTTCATATCGAATCAAATCCATGCCATATCGCATCCCTTCCTGTTTCAGTCAATGTTCAGTGTCACTCATCAAGACATACACATATCACTATATAAGGAGAAAAGATGGCAACTTATAAATTAACCACACCACTTACAAGCGAAGATACAAAACAGCTAGAAGCTGGAGACACCGTTTTATTATCAGGAACTATATTTACAGCTAGAGATGCAGCACACAGCAGACTAGTAGCACTTATCGAAGCAGGAGAAGAGCTACCATTTGATTTAGAGGGGAGTGTTATCTACTTTGTTGGCCCTACCCCTCCAAAACCAGGTGACCCAATCGGAAGTGCAGGCCCAACAACAAGCTACAGAATGGACTCATTCTCCCCAACAATGCTAAAAAATGGCTCAAAAGGGATGATAGGAAAAGGAAAACGAAACCAAGAGGTAAAAGATGCTTGTGTAGAGTATGATGGTATCTATTTTGGAGCAACAGGTGGAGCAGGTGCTTTACTTGGCAAAAAAATAACATCTGCCGAAGTGATAGCATACCCTGAACTAGGGCCAGAGGCTGTTAGAAAAATTACTGTAGAGGATTTTCCTGTAACAGTAGTAAATGACACAAAAGGCAATGACATCTATCAAATCGGTAGAGCAAAATATGAGGTAGTCTAATCTATCAGGTCAGCTTCTGCTGACCATTCCCACCCATCCGACTAAAATCCCCCCTCTTTCATCAACTCTTAAAGATATTTAAACTATAGTCTTATTATGAAATATATTCCAAAGTTATACTTAACTATTGTTTTTAGTGTTCTTTTTATGTTATCTATCTCTATAATTCTATTTGCCCAAAAGAGCCAACGAGACAAATACCAAGAGCTAACCTCTTATCTAATTAGAGACTTCCAAAAAGCTCTAGCTTTTGAGAATGCTGATTTGCTCTCTTTTTCATTAGCACTCTCCGAAGATGGAGCTTTAAAAAACGCCTTGACATCAGATAATGAGCAGAAGGGTTTTGAGATTCTAAATGGTATCACAAAGAGATTTAGAAGATACACACATATCAAAACACTCCGTCTACAGGTGTTAGATAGAGATTTTTTTATATTTGCACAGAGTTGGGGACAGGGTTCTGTGGGGATGCCGATGTGGTGGTTTAGAGATGATTTGAAAAAACTAAAACAGCACAAAGAGCCAAAAGTAGGAATGGAGACGGGTAGAATGTTGACCTTTAAAGCTACTATTCCTCTACGAAGTGGCAAGGAGTGTATAGGGTATTTGGAGGTTATTAAGTTTGTAGATGAGTTTGCCGAAAAACTACATCAACAAGGGATTGAACTCTTTGCTCTCATGGAGACCAAATACCTCAAAAAAGCCTCTCTAATGAGAGATTTTCCTTTTCTAAATAGATATATAATTGTCAATCAGAACTTTAACAAGATATTAAAAAACTCTCTAGCTTCTATAGGTTGGGAGGAGTTAATCTCTGTAGGATTTATATATAAAAAGGGTATGCTTTTTGTGCTAGAGCCTATGTATAATGGGGAGAGGGAGGAGATAGGAAAATATCTAATTGTTCTACCCAAAGAGACGCTCAATCGCTACGAGAGAAGCTATCAAGACATCTCTGTTGTTACTCGTCTAAGTGATAATGATTTGTATAGAGTTGTTAAATCATGGAGAGAGTTACCCAGACACAATATCTCTCAACATAGAGTAGACCCACCAAAAAGAGGAGAGATAGAGTGAGAGTATTGATTTTGGAAGATGAACGAATATTGGCAATATCTATGCAGGAGTTTTTAGAGGATTCGGGATATGAGGTTGAGGTATATAACAACTCAGAGTACGCTTTTGATGCTATATATGAGAGGAGTTATGACCTTTTGCTACTAGATGTCAAAGTAGCAGGAGAGAGAAATGGATTTGAGCTTCTTCGCTCTTTGCGTAAGGTAAATATCTCTACCCCTGCTATCTTTATAACCTCTTTGACTAATATCGAGGATTTGACACAGGGTTATGAGTGTGGTGGATGTGACTATATTCGCAAACCTTTTGATTTAGCAGAGCTTAGAATTAGAGTAGAACAGGCTATCAAAATGCACTGTTTTAGCTCTTTGGATAGTCAAATCAAACTACCACTTGGGTATATATATGATACAAAAAGGATGGAGCTATCTCTTGATAACAAGAGCATAAACCTAAGCAAAACAGAGACCAAAATCTTGGAGCTTATGATAAAAAACAGAGGCTCAAATGTAACCTATGAGATGTTTTGGGAAGAGGTTTGGGGTGAGTGGATAGAGCCGACCAATATTCGAGTACAAGTCGGAACTCTGCGTAAAAAGCTAAAAAAGAGCTTTATCAAAAATGTTCGTGGTATAGGGTACAAAATTGACCTTTGATTCTAAAAAATTCGCCCTCAAATACGCCTCTATCTACACCTCTGTATTAGCTGTTATACTGATTACTCCTCTAGTTATCTATGTGTTACTACTCCTACAAATCGACAAAGCCAAGCTAAAATTAGCACTAGAGGAGCAGACCAAAAGAGTAATAGAGTCAATGGATAGCTACAAAAATGAGGATAAAATCTACCACTTCCCAAGATACAAAGAGTACCAAACAGCCCTCTATACGCATCAATATGATGAGGTCTTCTCAACCCTAGATTTTGAACCATCCTCATTTTCAGAGGGGTTTTATCAGGATGGAGACCACTACTATCTAATCTACTCTCTACCTGATAGATACTATTTTGGCTCAAAATATCTCATAGTATCAACAACTCACACAGCTAACGATATATACCTCTTTGCACTAGTTACAATCTTGGCAATTTTGATTATGCTGTTTATATTCTCTCTACTACTCCTAAAAAACTTCTCTGCCCCCTTTGAGGCGATGAATAGACAATTAGACAACTTCATCAAAGACTCCATGCACGAGATTAACACACCTCTTAGCATTATCAACCTAAATGTTGACCTCTTTGCCAACAAACATGGAGAGAACAAATATTTACAACGGATAAAATCAGCCTCCAAAACCTTGGCAACCATCTATGATGATATGGATTTCCTAATCAAACAGGGCAGAGTAAAACATACCACCCAAGAGATAAATATGAGTGAGTTCATCCAAACTAGAGTAGACTACTTTGGAGATGTAGCAAACCTAAAAGAGATTAAAATCTCCACAGATATAACCCTAAATATCTACTACAACTTCTCAAAAATAAAATTACAAAGAATCATAGACAACACAATCTCCAACGCAATCAAATACAGCAATGACACAGGAGAGATAGATATAAGACTCTATAAAAAAGAGAAAAAAATCTACTTCGAAGTACAAGACTACGGCGTAGGAATACCCAATGTCAAAAAGATATTTTCCCGATACTACCGAGAAAATGAAGCCAAAGGTGGTTTTGGAATTGGGCTAAATATTGTCAAAGATATTGTAGATGAGGAGGGGATAACTCTACAAGTGGATTCCAAGGTAAAAGAGGGAAGCTTGTTTTGTTATATTTTTAGTCCTTAATAT